>JAILOQ010000177.1 GCA_024690725.1 Lachnospiraceae bacterium | reverse complement strand
CGCCCGGATCAAATGAAAGAGGGGCATGTGAAAGACATAGATCGGATAGGTGAGACTTCCGAGAAGGCAGAGAAGCTTCGCTTTCTTTTCGGATGGCTCGACACTGCCGATGAGTAAGAACGCAAATCCCACGGCAAAGCCCGCGATCACAAGGAAGTTGAAACGGTCTCTGTGCGCGAAGTTTTCGTAGATGAGGATTGCGATCAATACAAGATTTGATAAGAGAAAGAAAGGGAGCTTCTTCCCTTTCTTTTTTTCGTTTGTGTCGAAGGCATGAAGAGCATTCAAAAGTTCGAACAAAAACCATCCGAGCGATACACCGGCCAGACCGCGCAACAGGCAGTGATAGGAGAAGATCACATCGATCTTTCCGATGGTTACAAAGTAATAACCGTAAATCCCGAGGAAACATACGGGACAAAGAACGAGACCGTAAAGCCGTAAGTGCGTTCGAAACAGCACGGCGATCGCGGTCAAGAGTAACCCTGCAAAGAAAAGGGCGGGCACAAACCACAGGGGGCTGAGCAACACTTCTTTGCCCAGGGGGGTCCATTGCAGCATGAGAAACTCCGCGTAGTTTTCGAAGAGCCATCTGCGGATGCCGATAAAGCTCGGATCGAAAGAGATCTTCTTTGCGACTAAGGCAAGGCAGAGGGCGATAAAATACAGGGGATAGAGTCGAAGAAGGCGGGATCTTACATAGGTCCCGACGTAGGTGGCGGCATCCGAAAAGGAGGCTTGCTCCATATGCGAGCGGACGCTTTTGGCCAGGAAACAGCCCGAAACGAGGAAGAAAAATTCCACGCTCAAAAAACCGCCGTGATACATTTCCGGTTGAATCTCAAAATACGAAAAAAGATGAAAGAGAAAAACGGAAACGGTAAATAAAAATCGATACAGTTCGACCCATGCATTGCGTTTCAAAGAAGTCCCCCCCGTGAATAGCAGTATTCTCCTCAATCGTAACGAAAGATAAGGGCAGTGTCAACCTCCGGGACTTGTTGAATCTTCTTTGACGATATGGTAGAATGAAGCCAAGAAAGTCTCAGGAGGTTTCCTAATTTTATGGAACAGTATAAGCAGGAATTTATCGAATTCATGGTGGATTGCAATGTGCTCAAGTTTGGTGATTTCACAACCAAAAGCGGCCGCAAGACACCATTTTTTGTAAACACCGGTTTTTACCGGACGGGCGCGCAGCTGCGTAAGCTCGGACAGTATTACGCAAAGGCGATCCACGATCTGTACGGCACGGATTTTGATGTGCTGTTCGGACCGGCATATAAGGGAATCCCGCTTACGGTAGCGACGACGATGGCGATCAGCGAACTGTATGATGCCGACATTAAGTATTGCAGCAACCGTAAGGAAGTAAAGGACCATGGCGATAAGGGGATCCTGCTCGGCAGCCCGATCGCGGACGGCGACAAGGTGATCATCATCGAAGATGTGACGACCGCGGGTACGTCCATCGGTGAGACCTTACCGATCTTGAAGGCGCAGGGCAATGTCGATGTACAGGGCCTGATCGTGAGTGTGGACCGGTGCGAGAGGGGACAGGGCGAAAAGAGCGCACTGACCGAGATCTCCGAGAACTACGGGATGAAGACGGCAGCCATTGTTACGATGAAGGAGGTTGTGGAGCATCTGTACAACCGCCCGTATAACGGAAAGGTATATATCGATGATACCTTAAAGGCAGCCATTGACGCATATTATGAGCAGTACGGTGTGAAGAACTAAGTTCTGTCGCAGGAAAGGAACGAAGTATGGAAGAGAGAGTTTATAAGACCATGAGCAGAACGGCGGGCTGGAATATCGCGCTCGGTATCGTGGTAATGGTGATCGGCGTAGCCAGCGGTGTGTTATTGATCATCGGGGGCGGCAGATTGCTCAGTGCAAAATCAAAGGTATTATTCTGATCATGGGAAGAACGAGGCAGGAACGTCGCAGACAGATGAAGTTCACCAACAAAAAGCATTCCCAACGCGGGATCTATTCCGTGATCCTGGGATTGATCGCGTTGTTTTCGTTTTTGATGGTGATCCAATTGTCTTATAAGCAAGGCGGTGGCATGAGCCCGAAACTCGGCGCGGCGACCGTGCTCGCACTTGTGATCGCATGTGTCGGAGAAGTGATCGGGGTTCTTTCGAGACAGGAAGAGGATGTATATTATGTATTTCCGGATCTCGGCATATTCTTTAACGGTCTTGTGATCGCAGGGAACATTGCATTACTCTACATAGGAGTGTACGGATACGTATGAAAGAACGCTGGGAATTGACATTTGAACGAATCGAAGAGATCAAACAGGAGGCACAGCTGCCGGAACCCTTCTTGGGGTACGCGGTCCATGTGGCTTCTTTTCTTCGTTATTTGGCAGAACTTTGTAAGGGGACGGCCGATCGGGACGTGGTTTCCAAAGAAGCATATGCCATATGGAACAAAGAAAATGTGAAATGGCTTTACGCGGATGTGGAAGGCGAGGCATACGAGAGGTGTTATGCGAATCCCGCATATTCCAAACGCCATTTCGGATTGGAGATGGGACAGTTTCTGGCCTTTCTCTATGCGGAGATACGGGCTGCCATAGGAGCTGCGGCACAGGGCGACGCGGAGGAGATTTTGATCCGCGCGGAGCTTTTCGTGCAGATCTACTGTATTCTCCTGGAGCATGCGGATGCGGGTGCTACCGAGACGATCGCGAAGGCGGCATATCCGGAATGCAAGGATGCGCTTTACTGGTTTATCAGCGATTACTACGAGATCGAGGCGGAAAAGCGCGTGGCCGACAAGGTGGATCCAAGCCGTGATTTTGCCACGAAGATTGTAATGACCGCAGACTTAAACGATCCGTCTTATCTCTACCGCTACGGAGAATACATCTCGGAAAACGAGATCAAAATATCGAAGTATCTGTCCGAACTTCCCGAAGAGACGATCGCGAAGATGGCGGATACCTATACCGAAGGGTATCGTGTCGGCTTTGAAAAGACCGGCAAGGACTTATCCAAAAAGAGCGTGGTCAACATCGTCTATCCCATCGGATTTGAGCGCGTGATCCGACGCGCGATCGGGAATTTCGAAAAGATGAACTTAAGACCGACCTTGATGCGCACGACCTACAGCGTCTTTTACAAGCGCGCCCGCTCGGTGATCAACGGCTATTACGGCACGCGCCCGAACAGACAGTACGATTACGATCACAGGGAGGATGACGCCCTGTTTCTCGACGGGAATCTTACCACAAGAAAACTCGAGACCTTGCAGGCCGCATACGAGCAGTATAAGGACCTGGCAAAAGAACATGCGGGCCCGGCCTGGATGGATACCTTCGGCGAGGCGGATTTCGAACCCGTCGATAAGCCTGCGGCTCTCAAATACGATGAACATCAGAAAAAGCTTTCCGTGCGCTATGCTTCGGAGAGCGGCGAACTGATCAATACATATATTCCCGGCGAAGAGAGAAGCTTTACGATCATCGCCTTCCCGATCCCCGAGATCGGCGCGGACTTTGAGGCGATCATGAACGAGACGATCGCCGTCAATACCTTAGACAGTCTGCACTATGAAGGCATCCAGCAGCACCTGATCGATGCGCTCGATACCTGTGACTATGTACGGGTGCTTGGAAGGAACGGAAATCACACCGACCTGAAAGTTGAGTTATGTAAACTAAACGACCGGGACAAAGAAACGAAGTTTGAAAACTGTGTGGCTGACGTGAACATCCCGGTGGGAGAGGTCTTTACTTCCCCTGCGCTTTCCGGGACCGAAGGCGTACTGCATGTGACAAAGGTCTATCTCGAAGGCTTATCCTACGACAATCTGGAACTGACCTTCGCAGACGGCATGGTGACCGGGTATGATTGCAAGAACTTTGCCGAGGAAGAGAGCAACAAACGCTTTATCGAAGAGCATATCCTCTACCATCATAAGTCTATCCCGATGGGAGAGTTTGCAATAGGAACGAATACCACGGCCTACGTGATGGGAAGAAAATTCGGGATTGAACGAAAGCTCCCGATCCTGATCGCGGAGAAGACCGGCCCGCATTTTGCCGTGGGCGATACATGCTATTCCTATGCGGAGGACGTTGCGGTCTATAACCCCGACGGAAAAGAGATCATCGCGCGGGACAATGCATGTTCTTTGCTCAGGAAGGATGAAAAGAGGCGGGAAGAAGCCTACTTCCATTGCCATACGGACATTACGATCCCGTATGATGAACTGGGAAGGCTTTACGGCGTAAGAGCCGACGGAAGCGAAGTGGATCTCATCGTAAACGGCAGGTTTGTCCTGCCCGGAACGGAGGAGTTAAACGGGCCTTTGGACACGGAATAGTTTACATAACAAGAGGTTGTATTTTTTGCGATAATTCCCCGCGAAATCTTGCAACAGCCCTTTGTTTCTAGTAGAATATTTATGTATGGATTCTTGTATTTTTCGGAAAGAACGGGAATCAAAAAATATGCATCGAGATGCAAAATGAGGAGAAAAAGATGGCACAAGTTGGCATTGTAATGGGATCCGATTCGGATATGCCCATCATGAAGAAAGCAGCGGATATTCTGGATCAGTTGGGGATCACGTATGAGACCAGGATCATTTCGGCACACAGGGAACCGGATGTATTTTTTGAGTATGCGAAGACGGCGGAGGAGAAGGGCTTTAAGGTCATTATCGCAGGCGCCGGAATGGCAGCGCATCTGCCGGGTATGTGTGCGGCGATCTTTCCTATGCCGGTCATCGGAATTCCGATGCATACCACATCTTTGGGAGGAAGAGATTCTCTTTACTCCATCGTTCAGATGCCCAGCGGCATCCCGGTTGCGACCGTGGCCATTAACGGCGGCGCGAATGCGGGCCTTTTGGCAGCAAAGATCTTGGCAACGGGAGATGCGGCATTGCTTGCAAAGCTCAAAGAGTACTCTGCTTCGTTAAAGGAGCAGGTGCTTAAAAAGGATGCGCATCTGCAGGAAGTCGGCATCAAAGAATACTAATTTAAGGAGAATATCATGGATTACAAAAAAGCAGGTGTAGATATTGAAGCGGGTTACCGTTCCGTAGAGCTGATGAAGGAGCACATCAAAAAGACGATGCGTCCCGAAGTTCTGGGCGGGATCGGCGGATTTGCGGGTGCCTTTGATCTCAAAGCGATCAAGGATATGGAGGATCCCGTTCTTTTATCGGGAACCGACGGATGCGGCACCAAGGTAAAGCTTGCGTTTTTAATGGATAAGCACGATACGATCGGTATCGATGCGGTTGCAATGTGCGTCAACGACATTGCCTGCTCCGGCGGAGAACCGTTGTTTTTCCTGGATTACATTGCCTGCGGCAAGAACTATCCCGAGAAGATCGCCGCTATCGTAGGCGGTGTTGCGGAAGGCTGCAGACAGAGCGGTGCGGCCCTTGTCGGCGGTGAGACGGCAGAGCATCCGGGACTGATGCCGGAGGATGAGTACGATCTTGCGGGCTTTGCGGTAGGCGTTGCGGAGCGCAAGGAGATGATCACGGGCGAGACGATCGCGGACGGCGACGTGCTTGTCGGCGTGGCATCGACCGGTGTGCATTCCAACGGATTTTCTTTGGTCCGGAAGGTGTTTGACATGACCAAAGAAAACCTTGATACCTATTACGACGAACTCGGAAAGACCTTGGGCGAGGCACTTTTGGCACCGACCAGGATCTATGTGAGAATGTTAAAGAGCATCAAGGATGCGGGCATCAAGGTAAAGGGCTGCAGCCATATCACGGGCGGCGGTTTCTATGAGAACATCCCGCGTATGCTTCCCGACGGTATGCGTGCCGTAGTGAAAAAAGACAGCTATGAGATCCCTCCGATCTTCAAACTCTTACAGACAAAGGGTGCGATCGAAGAGGAGATGATGTATAACACGTTTAACATGGGCATCGGTATGGTACTTGCCTTGGATCCGAAGGATGTGGATCGGGCGATCGAAGCCATCAAGGCGACCGGAGACGTTCCTTATGTGATCGGCGAAGTGAAGGCCGGAGAAAAGGGAGTAGACGTATGTTAAAGATTCTTGTGTGTGTATCCGGCGGCGGTACCAACCTGCAGGCGATCATTGACGGTATTGCGGGCGGTACGATCACGAATACCGAGATCATGGCCGTGATCAGCAATAACCCCGGCGCTTTTGCCTTGGAGAGAGCGAAGAAGGCGGGCATCGAGGGAATCTGTATTTCACCGAAGGATTTTTCCGACAGAGCGGCGTTTAATGAGGCGTTCCTCAAGAAAGTAGACGAGCTGGCCCCGGACCTCATTGTTTTGGCGGGATTTTTGGTCAACATTCCGAAGGAGATGGTCGAGCACTATCCGAATCGGATCATCAATATTCATCCGTCCCTGATCCCGAGCTTTTGCGGAACGGGATATTACGGATTGAAGGTACACGAGGCGGCACTTGCCAGGGGCGTGAAGGTCTCGGGCGCAACGGTGCATTTTGTGGATGCGGGAACCGACACGGGACCGATCATCATGCAAAAGGCCGTGGAAGTAATGCCCGGCGATACACCGAAGGAACTGCAGAAGCGTATCATGGAGCAGGCCGAATGGGTGATCCTGCCGGCGGCCATCGATGCGATCGCAAACGGAAGATTATAAAGTTAGCCGTAACTAACTACTGAGCAAAGAAGGATAGGTAAAAACATGAAAGTATTGATCGTAGGAAGCGGTGGCAGAGAGCATGCCATTGCAATGAGTGTAAAGAAGAGTGCGAAGGTGGACAAGATGTATTGTGCACCCGGAAATGCCGGCATCGGACAGATCGCGGAATGCGTGCCGATCGGTGCGATGGAATTCGATAAGCTCGTGGACTTCGCAAAGAAGGAAGCCATTGACCTGGTCATCGTCGGTATGGACGATCCGTTAGTGGGCGGTCTTGTCGATGAATTCGAAAAGGCAGACATCCCTGTCTTCGGTCCGAGAAAGAATGCGGCGATCCTCGAAGGAAGCAAGGCGTTTTCCAAGGATCTGATGAAGAAATATAACATTCCTACGGCGGCATATGAAACCTTTGACGATGCCGATGCGGCGATCGATTATCTGAAGACAAAGGCAGAGTTCCCGATCGTGTTAAAGGCGGACGGATTGGCCCTCGGAAAGGGCGTGCTGATCTGCAATACGCTTGATGAAGCACTGGAGGGTGTTTCCACGATCATGAAGGATAAGAAGTTCGGCGATGCCGGAAATCGCATGGTCATTGAAGAGTTTATGACCGGCCGCGAAGTGAGCGTGCTTTCCTTTGTGGACGGCAAGACCATCAAGATCATGAGCAGTGCGCAGGATCACAAGAGAGCAAAGGATGGCGATCAGGGATTGAATACCGGCGGTATGGGAACCTTTTCCCCGAGCCCGTTCTACACCAAAGAAGTGGATGAGTTTTGTAAGAAATATATCTATCAGGCAACGGTGGATGCTATGGCCAAAGAGGGCAGAACCTTTAAGGGTGTCATCTTCTTCGGACTGATGCTTACAGAAAAGGGCCCGAGAGTGCTTGAGTACAACGCGCGTTTCGGCGATCCCGAAGCACAGGTCGTACTTCCCAGAATGAAGAACGATATGATCGAAGTGGTTGAGGCTTGTATCAACGGGACGCTTGATCGGATCGATCTGCAGTTTGAAGATAATGCAGCGGTCTGCGTGGTACTTGCATCGGACGGATATCCCGTTTCTTACGAAAAGGGACTTCCGATCACAGGTCTTGAAGCCTTCGAAGGCAAGGATGACTATTTCGTCTTCCATGCGGGCACCAAGATGGGCGATGCGGGCTTTGTCACAAACGGCGGCCGCGTCCTCGGCGTAACGGCAAAGGGTGCCGACTTAAAGGAAGCGAGAAAGAAAGCATACGAAGCGACCGAATGGGTAAAATTCGATAATAAATACATGCGACACGATATCGGAAAAGCAATTGACGAAGCGTAAGTTGCGGGAAATGATGAGTGAAACACAGGAAGTTGAGGAGAGTAACATGTTTCTGAATTTGATCAAGAAGAGCAGTAAGATAACAGCATTTGCCTTAGCGGCAGTGCTTACGTTTGCGGGGCCTATAAGCTCTGTATATGCGACGGAGACGCAGGCGACATCATCCGGACAGAGTGCGGATGCGTATCTGAAGAAATTCAGTGTAACGCCCGGTACCGTAACCCCGTCGTTTACGAGTTCCACGACGAATTATACGATCGATATCCCGCTCGAGAGCGAATCCGTATCGGTCACCTGCTCCGTGGCAAATTCCGATTCCAAGGTCATTGCGGCGAGCGGATTTAAGAATCTTCAGCCCGGAAACAACTCGGCTTATATCGAGGTGCAGGACGTAAACGGCGGCACCTGTAAGTATACCTTCACGATCGTAAGAGGCGGAAGCACAGGTGATGCAGCCACGACCGATCCTGCGACAACGACGGATACAACGACTGCAACGACGACGGATACAACGACTGCAACGACGACAGATACAACGACTGCAACGACGACAGATACAACGACTGCAGAGCCGGCGGAAACAACGGAAACCGCAGAACCGGCGGCGCCTGAAAGTACCGCTCCCCAGTATGACGTTGTAAAGGTAAAAGAAAAAGTAAATGTTCGTTCCGGAGAGTCTACCGATGCCGACAAGCTCGGCCAGGTTGAGGGAGGTACGGAACTTACCAGATATGAGGAACTTGAGAGTGGCTGGTCCAAGATCGATTACAACGGACAGGAAGGCTACATCAAGTCGGAATTTTTGGAACTGGTAACGGCAGGAACCGGTGCGGCTCCGGCAACCACAGATCCGGCAGCTGCAGATCCCGCAGCGGCGACCGCAGGCATTACGGCGGAAGCTTACAGCGAAGACATGAAGGTCAATGACGGTTCGGTCTTCAACGAGTACTATGTACTTCCCACCTTCGATGACAGCATCTTACCGGCAGGTTTTGTGTCCCAGGAATACACCTACCGCGGAAAGACCGTAAAGAGTGCGTATTTCGCACCGGGCAATGTGAGACTCTTATATCTGTCTCTGCCCAACAACGACAACATCGATTTCCGTCTGTATTACGAAGCAACGGATGAGTTCATGGACTTCTGGCCGATGACCGGCAAGGACGGAAAGTTCATCTTCCCGGTCAAGTACGAGGCACAGATCAAGACCCCGGATAACTACACCAATACGACACTTCCTTCCGACGTGAAGGTCGTACCGGCGTTCATCTATACCGAGCTGACCGGCAATAAGTTGACGGTACAGGAAGGCATGGAGAGCAAGGATACTTTACAGCCCGGCGAATCCGCTGCGGACGAGAGCGTGGATATCACAACGCTTCCCGAAGAGCCCGAGTTTTACCTGATGTATTGCGTAAATCAGGACGGTGTGGAAAACTTCTACCTCTATGACTGGACGGAAGATACCTACCAGCGTTACGTAGAACGTGATACCTCTTCCGAGCTGGATAAGTCTTACCTGAAATATAAAACGGTTGCGAACCGTCGTTTTGCGGTGATCGCAGTCTTGATCGTCCTTTTGGTGATCGCGCTCTTTGTCATCGTCAATCTCTGGTTACGGACCCGTGATGACAACGGCGACGGCGGAGACGGCGGAGACGACGAGGAAGATGATTTTTATGCGCGCCGTGCGAAACGCGAAGCTGCCGCAAAAGA
Source organism: Lachnospiraceae bacterium (assembly GCA_024690725.1). Lineage (GTDB taxonomy): Bacteria > Bacillota > Clostridia > Lachnospirales > Lachnospiraceae > UBA2882. The sequence continues at coordinate 5,775 of JAILOQ010000177.1, read as the reverse complement.
ACGTGCGGAGGCCAAAGCAAAAAAGCAGGCAGAGCGTGCTGCACAAAGAGCAAGAAAAGAACAGGAAGAAGCAGACGAGGACGATTTCGAGGAAGAATACGAAGAAGAGCCCGTTAAGGAAGCACCTGTAAAAAGAAAGGCTGCAGAAAGTGTTCCGGAAGAATCTCACATGGAAGAGATGCCCGTCAAAAGCAACACTGTAAGAAGCGCATCAACGGTGCGCAGTGCGGCCGCGCGTGATACGGCAGAGCAGATTTCCAGAGCACCCCGTGTCAGCTTTACCCGTCCCGATACCGGCTCGATCGGCGAAGATGAGTCTCCTGTAACAGCGAGAACTTCCGCAGCAAGACCTTCTGCAAGGACTTCCACGGGTACGGTAAGTGCGGGAGCGACCGGTTCCGTCAGAGCCACCGTTCCCACGGCACATGCAAAGCCGGCCGTAAAGCCCGAAGTTCGTACCACGGCACCGAGTGCAACCGGCATTACCATGACGACCATGCCCAAGAGCAAGGGTGATCTGGAAGCAGAGGCCGTTGCAAAGAAATTGAGAGACACCTTGGATATCCCGGTCGTGACCGACAGCAAGTTAAAAGCTTCCCGTGCAGGCGGAAAGACCGTAAAGCCCAAACGTCCGGCAGCAGGTGGCGGCAAGGATGATTTTAAGATGATCAATCTCTCCAGAACCTCGGATTCTTCCGGTCTGGATGATGATTTCGAATTTGAATTTATCAAGTTGGATGATAACGACTAAGCTTCATCCGCTTTATAGTTAGGAGGACGTATGTCCTATACGGAAAATGCAAAAAGCGTTTTGTTTCATGCAAAGCGCATGGCCAAGCGAACCGGCCAGAATTACATCGGTACCGAGCACATCCTGCTCGGTCTTACGAGACAGCACAGTTGCGTTGCGGCAAAGATCTTACTCGGCAACGGCGTAACGGAAAAAGAACTGCTGCGCATCATGGACGAACTTCTGCCCAATCAGGGGGAGGTCTCTTTGGTGGAGCGGGACGGCTATTCGCCCAAGGCCGCCGAGGTCTTGCGGGAAGCCGACAAACAGGCGGAGCGCTTCGACAGTGATCTGACCGGCTCCGAGCATATCCTGCTTGCGATCCTGCGGGCGGAGGATAACATCGCCCTTCGTATGCTGCGTATCTTGAATGTCAGCATGCAGAAGATCTATGCGGAGGTATTGCGTGCGATCGGCGCGGATACCGCTCTGGCAAAAGAAGATCTGAATCCCAAGAAACGCGGTGGCAAGACGCAGACCGTGGATCAGTTCAGCCGAGATCTGACAAAGCTGGCAGCAGCCGGTAAATTGGATCCCGTGATCGGAAGAGAACGTGAAATCTTACGTGTGACGCAGATCTTGAGCCGTCGCACCAAAAATAATCCCTGCCTCGTCGGAGAGCCGGGTGTCGGCAAGACCGCCATTGTGGAAGGAATTGCCAATCGTATCGCCTGCGGTGATGTACCGATGACCTTACAGAATAAGCGCGTGCTAACTTTGGATCTGAGTGCCATGGTAGCGGGCAGCAAATACCGCGGTGAGTTCGAGGAACGCATCAAAAAGGTGGTAAACGAAGTCATTCAGGACGGCAACATCATTCTGTTTTTGGATGAGATCCACACCATCATCGGGGCCGGAGGAGCGGAGGGTGCCATCGACGCATCCAACATCTTAAAACCTTCTTTGGCCAGGGGTGAGATCCAACTGATCGGTGCCACAACAGTGGAGGAGTATCGCAAGTACTTAGCGAGAGATGCGGCACTCGAGCGAAGATTCCAGCCGGTTACCGTAGAAGAGCCTACGGTCAGTGAGGCAACGGAGATCTTGCGCGGCATCAAGCACAAATACGAAGAGCATCATCGCGTGACCATTTCGGATGAGGCCATTGAGACGGCAGTGAAGCTGTCCATGCGCTACATCAACGACCGTAACCTTCCCGATAAGGCGATCGATCTGATCGATGAGGCGGGTGCGGCACTGCGTCTTCGCGGCATGGATCTGCCGAAGGGATGCAAGGATTTAGAGGATCAGATCGCAAAGATGGATCTGCAGATCGAGCGTTCCATCAAGTTTGCGGCTTACGGTCAGGCACATGAACTGCGCAAGGAGCAGGATGTCCTGATCAAAAAATACAATCGCATGAAGGATCGGCATGAGAAGAAACTGCTCGACCGTTCTTTGACCGTGACGGAGAATGATATTGCGGACGTCGTCAGCATGTGGACGAAGATCCCGGTAAGCAAACTTGCGGAAAAAGAAAGTGAGCGGCTTCTGAAGCTGGAGAGCATCCTTCATAAGCGTGTCGTGGGGCAGAAGGAAGCGGTTTCCGCTGTCAGCAAAGCGATGCGCAGAGGACGCGTGGGTCTGGCGGATCCGAATCGGCCGATTGGTTCGTTCCTGTTTTTGGGACCTACCGGTGTGGGTAAGACCGAGCTTTCCAAGGCCTTGGCCGAGGCGATGTTCGGGTCTGAGGATGCCCTGATCCGTGTGGATATGTCGGAATACATGGAGCCGCATTCCGTGGCGAAGATGATCGGTTCTCCTCCGGGCTATGTGGGCCATGACGATGGCGGGCAGTTAGCGGAGAAGATCAGACAGCATCCGTACAGCGTGGTGCTTTTCGATGAGATCGAGAAAGCCCATCCGGATGTGTTTAACATTCTTTTACAGGTCCTGGATGAAGGACATATCACCGATTCGAAGGGACGGAAGGTGAACTTCAAAAACACCATCCTGATCATGACGAGCAATGCCGGTGCGCAGCGGATCGTCGAACCCAAGAATCTGGGATTTGCCACACAGACGACGGCAAAGCAGGATTACGAGCGCATGAAGAGCGGCGTAATGGAAGAGGTGAAGAAGCTCTTCAAGCCGGAATTCATCAACCGTATCGATGATATCATCGTATTCCATGCATTGCAGGACGAGGATATGAAGAAGATCATCACCTTGCAGGCGAAGAATTTAAGTAACCGCTGCAAGAATCAGATGGATATCACACTGACGCTGTCGGCGTCGCTTAAGGAGTATCTCGTCAAGAACTTCGCCGATCCGAAGATGGGTGCAAGACCGCTAAAGCGTGCGATCCAGTCGGAAGTGGAAGATAATTTAAGTGAAGAAATCCTTGCGGGCCGCATTCACCAGGGAGATAAGGTGACCGCGGGAGTACATGATAAAAAAGTCGTATTTACAGCAAAAAACAAGTAACTATTAAGGAGGTAACGAACATGGCAGTAGTGGAGCAGTTGATCAGATCTGAGTCCGATGGTTCCATCAGCTTCGGCAATCACACGTTGGATGCCAAGCAGAAAAAAGAAGATTTTCCGCATGCCGGAGATCTTTACAAGGTGAAAACCTTTTCTACCATGACCAAGCTGGAAAAGAACGGTGCATTCCTTTACGAGTCCGTTCCGGGCACCAGTGTAAACAATATGGTTGAGACCGCAAAGGGCGTGACCTTTACGGTGGAAGGTGCGGAAGACGCACAGATCATCTTAGGCCTTAAGGATGATACGGAATATGAAATTAAAGTAAACGGAAACAGTGCGGGCAAGCAGTCCACCGGTCTTGGCGGAAAGTTAAGCGTTAGCGTGGAGCTTGCGGACATGGGTGAAGTTTCCGTAGAGGTAACGGAGGTATAATATGGCAAAAAAGGCACAGAGTGCTTTCTTTTGTCAGGAGTGCGGATACGAGTCCTCCAAGTGGATGGGGCAGTGTCCGGCCTGTCATGCATGGAACACGTTCGTGGAAGAACGCGTGGTGACAGGGACAAAATCTGCATCCGGGAAAAGCGTTACGGCTTCCGCAAATCAGCCGGTCTTATTAAAGGACATTTCGGCGGATACCGCGCAGCGTTTTACCACGGGAATCGATGAATTTGACAGAGTGCTGGGTGGCGGTATCGTCCCCGGCTCTCTTGTGTTAGTGGGCGGTGATCCGGGCATCGGAAAGTCCACGCTCTTATTACAGGTCTGTCAGAAATTGTCCGCTTCCGGCAATCAGGTATTATATGTTTCGGGCGAGGAGTCGCTGCAGCAGATCCGCATGCGTGCGGACCGTATCGGCAGCTTCGGAGATAACTTCAAGCTCCTTTGCGAGGTGAACTTAAACCTCATTTCTGAAGTCGTGAGAAAAGAACGGCCGACGGTCTGCGTGATCGATTCGATCCAGACGATGTTCAACGAAGACATCACCGCGGCGCCGGGGAGCGTATCCCAGGTGCGGGAATCGACGAACACCTTGATGCAGCTGGCAAAGTTTGAAAATATCGCGATCCTCATCGTGGGCCACGTGACCAAAGAAGGTACGGTGGCAGGTCCCAGGGTATTGGAGCACATGGTGGATACCGTGCTCTACTTTGAGGGCGATAAGCAGGATATTTACAGGATCCTTCGCGGAGTAAAAAACCGGTTCGGTTCCACCAACGAGATCGGCGTCTTCGAGATGGAGGAGAAGGGACTGCGGGAAGTCTTGAATCCTTCCGAATTCCTGATTGAAGGAAGACCGGAAAACGCCGCAGGTTCCGTTGTGACCTGTTGCATGGAAGGGTCGCGTCCGATCCTTATGGAAGTGCAGGCCTTGGTCTGCGATACGAATTTCCAGATCCCCAGAAGACAGGCAACGGGATGTGACTTTAACCGCATGAACCTTTTGATCGCCGTGATCGAAAAGAAGATGCGCATGCCGCTCGGAAGAGAGGATGCATATGTCAATTTCGCCGGCGGTATGAAAGTGACGGAGCCGTCCACAGACCTTGCGATCGTGATGGCTTTGGCGTCCAGCTATAAGAATAAGCCCATCGACGAGCGCATGGCAGTCTTTGGAGAAGTGGGTTTAAGCGGTGAGGTGCGAGGCGTTGCCTTAACGAAGCAGAGAGTATCCGAGATCAAGAAACTGGGCTTTACATCCTGCGTGGTTCCTTTTGCAAATTTAAAGCAAACGGAAGATATCAAGGGAATAAAAATTTACGGTGTGAAAAATATTGCGGATGCAATTTCCCTGATCGAATAAATGAGATGTTGAAAACTTCAAAAACCTCGCAAATACGGGCATGGAAACCGATTTTTAAATAAGAGTTTATTGCGCATAAAGTACAAATTGATGGTAAAAAAGCGATAAAATCGCAAAAATTCACAATAAAGTGCGCAATATGTTGTTATAAATATCGCATATTTTTGCAAAAAAGTTCTAGACATACGAAAAGAATCGTAGTATCATAAAGACAGTTCAAAGAGATTTGAACTTGCTAATTAGCAATTCCGGAAGAATTCCCCTTTTACACAAACAGGAACACCGAGGATACTTAAGTATTCTCGGTGTTCTTGTTTTTTGCGTTTTATGGTATACTAGGGTGGATCATGAGAGGACGAAACAATGCAGTTTAATTCATTGGAATTTTTGATATTCTTTCCCATCGTGTTGGCGGTAAACTACGCACTTCCGAAAAAGGTGCGATACCTCTGGCTCCTTGTGGCAAGTTATTATTTTTATATGTGCTGGAACGCAAAATATGCGCTCCTGTTGCTTTTCTCGACGGCGGTTACCTATGTGAGCGCCATTCTTTTGGAACGGGCGGATAAGAGCATGAAAAAGGCCGTTGTGGCAGCAAGCTTTTGCTTAAATCTTGCCGTGCTCGGATTCTTTAAGTACACGCCCTTCTTTTTACAGATCTGTACCGATATCGCGGCACACACCGGCATATCGTTTCAGGCACCGGCCTTCGATGTGATCTTACCGGTCGGTATCTCTTTTTATACCTTCCAGGC
>JAILOQ010000107.1 GCA_024690725.1 Lachnospiraceae bacterium | reverse complement strand
CATGCTGTTTTCAATGATTCCTCTTTTGATCCTGATCTGTTCGGTGATCCCGTATACCCCGATCACGGAGGAATCGGTCATTGATCTCATTTCGGAGCTTATCCCTTCGACCTTTATTCCTTATGCGAAATCGTTGATCGCAGATGTATATAATCGGAGCGCTGCCGTTGTTTCCATTTCTGCGTTGGTCGTTCTTTTCTCAGCCGGGAAAGGTATGCTTGCCATTTACCGCGGGATCAACGCGATCCACGGCATTACGGAACTGCCGAACTTTCTGGTGATCCGCCTGCGTGCCGTTGTATATACCCTGATCATGATCTTAATGGTGCTCATTTCTTTGATCATTTCGGTCTTCGGTGATAAGATCATGTGGTTTTTGCAATCCAAACTTCCGTATTTTGAGACTTTTACGCCGTTCTTTTCCCATGTACAGCGTATTGTGATCTTTGTGGTATTGGTATTGTTCTTTACCCTTTTGTTTACGTTCGTGCCCAAATGCAAGGTGGCATGGCGCACACAGGTGGTGGGCGCGGTGTTCGTGGCCGCGAGCTGGACGGTGTTTTCCTATGTCTTTTCCATTTACGTCAATTACTTTAACGGAGCGACGATCTATGGGAGCATGACGATGCTGATCTTATTGATGCTGTGGTTTTACTTTGTGTTTTATCTGCTGTTCCTTGGTGCGCTTTTGAGTGAGTTCTTATCGCCGGCGACGAATGTGATATTGCAACAGCGCGAACTCCACAAAGAGGAACGGGTATCGGAAAAAGCCAAAAACCATCCTTGCGAAGATTAAATCGTTGTGATAGAATGAGCAATAGTGAATAAAAAAAGGCGTTGCATGTGCACAGTAGCCCGTCTGTATCCATCAGAGATCGGAAGTCATTGGCTGGAAGCTTCCGTTGGCAAGGCAGGAGGAGTGAATTTCACACAGAAGCCGTTCCTTTGAAGGATGTATCTGCGTAGGAGGAAACGTGTCGCTTACGTTACAAGCTTTAAGTGCCCGGTTATCGGGAATGTGGGTGGTACCGCGGATTATGTTCGTCCCTTTCAGGAAACTGAAACGGGACGTTTTTTTATGGAGGATGAGCAAATGAACGAGAAACTGGAACAGATCAAAGCGGAAGCTATGGCGAAGATCAAAGCAGCAAGCGATTTGGATGCTTTGAACGATGTCAGGGTGAGTCAGTTAGGTAAGAAAGGTGCATTAACATCGATCTTAAAAGGTATGAAAGACGTTTCTGCGGAAGAGCGTCCAAAGATCGGCCAGATGGTAAATGAAGCCCGTGCCGAGATCGAGGCTGCGTTGGAAGCGCAGAAGAAAGCCATGGAGAGCAAGGTGCGCGAAGCGAAGATGAAGAGCGAAGTCATTGACGTTACGCTTCCCGCAAAGAAGTTAAAAGTCGGACATAAGCATCCGAATATGATCGCGTTGGAAGAAATGGAAGATATCTTTATCGGTATGGGATATGAGGTTGTGGAAGGTCCGGAAGTGGAGAAGGATTACTACAACTTTGAGGCACTGAACATTCCCGCCGATCATCCGGCAAAGGATGAGCAGGATACCTTCTACGTAAACGGCGATATTTTACTGCGTACGCAGACCAGTTCCGCGCAGGTGCATGAAATGGAAAAAGGACGTATCCCGATCAAGATGATCTCTCCGGGACGCGTGTTCCGTGCGGATGAAGTGGATGCCACACATTCTCCTTCGTTTCATCAGGTGGAAGGTCTTTTGATCGATGAGCATGTGACATTTGCGGATCTTAAGGGAACGCTCGCGGAGTTCTCCAAGGAGATGTTCGGTGCGGACACGAAAGTAAAGTTCCGTCCTCATCATTTCCCGTTTACCGAGCCTTCGGCAGAGATGGACGTCAGCTGCTTTAAGTGCGGCGGCAAGGGCTGCAGATTCTGCAAGGGAAGCGGCTGGATCGAGATCTTAGGCTGCGGTATGGTGCATCCTCATGTATTGGAGATGAGCGGCATCGATCCTGAGAAATACAACGGCTTTGCGTTTGGTATCGGTTTGGAAAGAATTGCGTTACTGAAGTATGAAATCGATGATATGCGTTTGCTTTACGAAAACGATATCCGTTTCTTAAATCAGTTTTAACATAGGAGGAAGCAGACATGAATACAGCATTATCTTGGATAAAGGCTTATGTGCCGGATTTGGAGTGTACGGATCAGGAATACTTTGATGCCATGACGCTTTCCGGTACAAAGGTTGAGGGTTATACCCGTTTGGATAAAAATTTGGAAAAGATCGTTGTCGGCCGGATCGATAAGATCGAAAAGCACCCCGATGCCGATAAACTGATCGTTTGTCAGGTAAATATCGGTACCGAGACGATACAGATCGTGACCGGTGCGCCTAATGTAAAAGAAGGCGATAAGGTTCCGGTTGTTTTGGACGGCGGTAAGGTTGCCGGCGGTCATGACGGCGGTCCGATGCCGGAAGATGGGATCGCGATCAAGGCAGGAAAGCTGCGCGGCGTAGAAAGCTACGGTATGATGTGCTCCATCGAGGAACTTGGTTCAAGTCGTGATTTCTACCCTCTGGCTCCGGAGTACGGGATCTATATCTTCCCGGAGGATACCGAGGTCGGCGCCGATGCGATCGAAGTCTTGGGGCTGCATGATACGGTATTTGAATATGAGATCACTTCGAACCGTGTGGATTGCTACAGCGTTGTCGGTATCGCAAGAGAAGCGGCCGCAACCTTCCGTAAGGAGTTCAAGCCTCCGGTCATTGAAGTAAAAGGCAACAGTGAGGATGTGAACGATTATATCAAGGTATCCGTCCTGGACAAAGAACTGTGTCCGAGATATACGGCAAGAGTCGTAAAGAATATCAAGATCGCTCCGAGTCCGGAGTGGATGCAAAGAAGACTGGCTGCCAGCGGCATTCGTCCGATCAATAACCTCGTCGATATCACAAACTATGTTATGGAAGAGTACGGACAGCCCATGCATGCTTACGATCTTTCTACGATCGCAGGTCGTGAGATCGTTGTAAAGCGTGCCGCGGACGGCGATGAATTCGAGACCTTGGACGGTCAGATCAGAAAACTCGACAAAGACGTGCTGATGATCTATGACGGAGAAAAGGCAGTCGGCATTGCCGGTATCATGGGTGGGGAAAATTCCAAGATCACCGATGATGTAAAAGACGTTCTTTTCGAAGCGGCTGTATTTAACGGTCCCAATATCCGTAAGAGCGCAAAGCGTGTCGGTCTTCGTACCGATGCTTCCGGTAAGTTCGAAAAAGGCGTGGATGCGAGAAATGCACTGGATGCCATGAACAGAGCCTGCCAGTTGATCGAAGAGCTCGGCTGCGGCGAAGTCGTAAACGGAGTGGTTGATGTAAATGACGGTATCAAGGAGCTTGTAAAGCTTCCGTTCAAGCCGGAATACTATAACGATATGCTCGGAACCGATGTTTCCGAAGAAGATATGCTCAAAATCTTTGATCGCATCGAGCTTTCCTATGATGCGGATAAGAGAGAACTTACGATCCCGTCCTTCAGACAGGATCTGGTCGGTCAGTGCGATCTTGCCGAGGAAGTTGCAAGATTCTACGGCTATGATAAGATCCCGGAGACCTTACCCAGCGGTTCCGGTATGACCGGTAAGTTATCCTATAAGTTAAGGATCGAAAAGATAGCCAGGGAAGTAGCGGAATTCTGCGGTTTCTCTCAGGGGATGTGCTATTCCTTCGAAAGCCCGAAGGTGTTTGATAAGTTATTACTCGATAAAGACGATGCGCTCCGTAATACCGTAACGATCTCCAATCCACTCGGAGAGGATTTCTCCGTGATGCGTACGATTTCCTTAAACGGTATTTTGACGAGCCTTTCCACAAACTACAATCGTCGGAACAAAAACGTGCGTCTGTATGAGATCGGTAACATCTACCTTCCGAAGCAGGTACCGGTAACGGAGCTTCCGGATGAGAGAGTGCAGTTTACCTTAGGCTTCTACGGAGACGGAGATTTCTTTACCATGAAGGGTGTTCTCGAAGAGTTCTTCAATGCCGTCGGCATGAAGAAGACACCGACCTATGATCCGAATGCGGGACGTAATTATCTTCATCCCGGTCGTCAAGCCAATATTTATTATGACGGAACACTTGTCGGCTATTTGGGCGAGGTACATCCTGAGGTTTGCGACAATTACAACATTCCCACGAAGGTTTATGTGGCAGCACTTGATATGCCGACCGTTCAGGGCTTTACCAGCTTTGACATTAAGTACGAAGGCATCGCCAAGTTCCCTGCCGTAAAACGTGACCTTTCCATGGTCGTACCCAAGAGCATCATGGTCGGCCAGATCGAAGACATGATCCGCCAGCGAAGCGGAAAGATCTTGGAAGAGATGGAACTTTTCGATATTTACGAAGGGGATCAGATCAAGGAAGGCTTTAAGTCGATCGCTTATTCCGTAACCTTCCGTAACAAGGAAAAGACCTTGGAAGAGCAGGATATCAATTCCGTTATGAAAAAGATCTTGAACGGTCTTTCTTCCATGGGAATCGAACTCAGACAGTGATCGAAGGAATGAAATGCAGGAATTATTAAAATCCGATTTTTATTATGATCTACCGGAGGAACTCATTGCGCAGGATCCGTTAAGCGACAGGAGTTCCTCCCGACTTATGCATATTGACAGAAATACCGGTGAGGTTACGCACCATATTTTCCGTGATATCAAACAGTTCTTGAGAAAGGGCGATTGCCTGGTATTAAACAACACCAAGGTCATCCCCGCAAGACTCTTAGGTCACAGAGAAGGCACCGGAGGAGCTGTTGAGGTACTGCTTTTGAAGCGCAAGGAAAAGGACCTTTGGGAAACCCTTGTGCGTCCCGGAAAGAAGTGTAAGCCCGGAGCCAAACTGGAATTCGGTGACGGATTGTTAAAAGCGGAAGTGATGGAAGTCGTTGATGACGGAAATCGCATCGTTCGCTTTACCTATGACGGTATTTTCGAAGAGGTTCTCGATACGCTCGGTGAAATGCCGCTTCCGCCGTATATTACCCATAAATTACAGGATAAAAACCGGTATCAGACGGTCTATGCAAAGTATGAGGGCAGTGCTGCGGCACCGACCGCGGGGCTTCATTTTACCCCGGAACTCTTAAAGGAAGTCGAAGAGATGGGCGTGAAGCTTTGCTATGTGACGCTGCATGTGGGGCTTGGAACATTTCGCCCGGTCAAAGAAGATAATCTCATAAACCATCATATGCATTCCGAATTCTATCAGGTTACGAGCGAAGCCGCGGATATGATCAACCGCACAAAGGAAGAAGGCGGAAGAGTGATCTGTGTGGGAACGACGAGCTGCAGGACGATAGAAAGCGCTGCGGATGTTTCCGGGAAGGTCGTGGCCGGTTCCGAAGATACGGATATTTTCATTTATCCGGGATATACCTTTAAGGTAATGGACGGATTGATCACAAACTTTCATCTGCCGGAATCTACGCTGATCATGCTGGTATCCGCATTTGCGGGAAGAGAGCATGTTCTTTCTGCCTATGACGAAGCGGTCAAAGAACGGTATCGTTTCTTTTCCTTCGGTGATGCATGTATCCTCATATAACTCCATCGGCACTCCTTTCTTTACAAAGACAGACTTTATGTGTAAAATAAAGAAAAAAGGGGTTACCCGGAGGTGTAGCTATGGCAGAAGGTGCAGAAAGAAGACGCAATAAACGAATCGATCTTACATCCAGACTGGTGATCAAACGATTGGATTCCCAGGATGATACGATGAAGGAGATCGCGATCGAAGTTGTGAATGTTTCCAAGACCGGACTCGGTTTTGACTGTACATATCCTTTGGAGATCGGTGCGGTATACGAGGCTTATCTCACCATTTGGACAAAGGAAGTCATTCATGCTTTCGTTGAGATCGTTCGAATTGTAAAAGAAGATGATGTATTCCATTACGGAAGTATTTTCATCGGAATGCCTGAAATGGATGCGATGCGTATCCAGATCTATGATACGGTCAACAATGCAGATCAGGAAAATTAAAGAAAATAGCAAAGAAAGAACCGCCAAACGGCGGTTCTTTTTATGTACATGTTCTTTTTCCGATCAGTTCTGTAAAGCCTTTAAGTCGGAGTAGAAGTTCGGATAGGAGATGTTGACGCATTCCGCATCCTTGATATCGGTCTTGCCGGTAGCATTCAAAGCGGCGATCGCAAAACTCATGGCGATACGATGGTCCATGCAGGAATCGATCTTGGCACCTTTTAAGGCCTTTCCGCCGCGAATGATCATACCGTCTTTGGTGGCTTCGATGTCTGCTCCCATATTCTTTAGGTTATTGACTACGGTCTCGATCCGGTTGGATTCCTTGACTTTGAGTTCGGCTGCGTCCTTGATCACGGTCTTTCCGTCCGCATAGGCTGCCATGATGGCAAGGATCGGAATCTCGTCGATCAACGTAGGGATCAGATCGCCTTCGATCGTCGTACCATGTAAGGTGGAAGATTTTACCAAAAGATCTGCAACGGGTTCGCCATTGTCTTCGTTTTTATCACATAAGGTGATATTGGCACCCATATCCCTGGCGACTTCCAAAATGCCGGCTCTGGTCGGATTGATCCCGACATTTTTGATCAGGATTTCGGAGTTGGGTACGATGCTCGCCGCTGCAATAAAGTAAGCGGCGGAAGAGATGTCTCCGGGAACCACGATCTTTTGTCCGTACAGATGGGGTCTCGGATAGACGGTAACGGTCGTGTCTTTTACGTCCACCTTTGCACCAAAATACCGGAGCATGATCTCCGTATGGTTTCTGGATAAGGTGGGCTCTGTCACAGAGGTCTTACCGTCCGCATACAAGCCTGCAAGAAGGATCGCGGATTTGACCTGTGCGGAAGCAACCTTTGTTTTGTAATGAATGCCGGTAAGGTCCGAACCTTTGATGTGAAGCGGAACGCAGTCGTTTTCCATAACGGAACTTATCGATGCGCCCATTTGATTCAGAGGCTCCATGATACGTTTCATAGGCCGTCTTTGAATGCTTGCGTCGCCCGTAAGAACAGAACTGAACGGCTGTGCTGCCAGAATACCGCTGATCAAGCGGGTCGTAGTACCGCTGTTGCCGGTATCCAACACCTCACAGGGAGTGGAGAGACCGTCTAAGGTCTTACCGCGCACCGTGATCTTATCGTTGTCTTTGATGATCTTTATCCCCATTTTTTGAAAACAGGTAATCGTGGAAAGGCAATCGGCTCCTTCCAAGAAATTGGTGATCTCCGTTGGGCCGTCGGCCAAAGAACCGATCATGATCGCTCTGTGTGATATGGATTTGTCGCCCGGAATGGTGATCTCACCCTTCAGTCCCTTCACTTTTTGAAATTCCATGTCATTCTCCTTTAATCGTTGTGCTTGGGGAATACTGTATAACCGTTCTTTTTAAAGAGATCGTCGGCGGCTTTCATCGCCTTCTCCTCATAAAATTCGATTCGTAATGCGCCTTGCTGGAATTCTCTGTTATGCATGACGCCGATGTTTTTGATGTTGATGTTCGCATTCGCAAGAAGCGTTGCGGCACCTGCGATGGCACCGGCTTCGTCCTTCAGATCGACGTAGAGATCGAAGCTTTCGAAACTCCGTCCCGGTGTTTTGTTCACGAAACTGTCGCGATAGTGTTTGGCATCATCGAAAAGATCGTAGATCTCGCGATATGCATCGGGATCGGTCGGTGCATTTGTAATAGTCTTGCGGATCGACAGAAGACTTTCGATGTAATGATCGAGCAATACGGAAATATTGTCTGCATTTGTCGTACAGATGCTCTGCCACATTTCGGCGGAAGAGGATGCGATCCTTGTAATATCCTTGAACCCTCCGGCCGCGATCAATTTCATATTTCCGTCTTCATCTTCGGAATGCACCAGATTCACAAGACTGGCAGCAATGACATGCGGCAGATGCGAAATGGCACCGGTGATATAATCATGTCTTGTGGGAGAGATCATCAGAGGAATGCAATGCAGATCCTTTACGATCTCTTTTAACCGATCGGCACGTTCTTTCGGAACGGATTCCGTCGGTGTAAGGATATAATAAGCGTTTTCCAAAAGATGCTCCGCGGCATTTGAAAAACCGGTCTTTTCACTTCCCGTCATCGGATGACCGCCGATAAAATGATCTTCGATGTTCAATTCTTTTGCCAGTTTATGAATGGGACTTTTTACAGAACCGACATCTGTAAGAATGCAGCGATCCGAAAGATACGGAACGAGCAGGCGCATATGTTCGTTGTTGGTCGTGACGGGTGCACAAAGGAATACATAATCACAGGCCCCGAAGGAGTGCAGTGCGGTTTCGTCAAGGTCTTCAAATATCCGGTTTGCTACGTGTTCTTCTAAGGCATCGTATAGAGTTTGTTTGCTCCGATTGTATGCAAGGATCTCGCATTCCGGATATAGAGAGCGAAGCCCTCTGGCGATCGAGCCGCCGATCAATCCCAATCCGATGAAACCAAAGGTTTCTTTTTCCATGTATCCCTCCAATATCATGTGCTTTCATATTTAAGATCATACAATATATATTTTATGCGGTGCAGATATGAAAGTCAATGAAACAACTGCGGAAATATTGCATATTTTATGAATTTGTAATAAAATTATCGATGTGTTCTAAAATTCAGTTAAAGAGGTGAAGTTATGTCAGAACCGTATAATCACAAAGAAGTCGAGCCGAAATGGCAAAAAGTCTGGGATGACAAAAAAGCATTCCATGTAGACAATGATTTTACAAAGCCGAAGTTTTATGCTTTGGTTGAATTTCCTTATCCCTCGGGACAGGGCCTGCACGTAGGACATCCGCGTCCTTACACAGCGCTTGATATCGTATCGAGAAAGCGCAGAATGCAGGGATATAACGTTCTATATCCGATGGGCTGGGATGCGTTCGGTCTGCCGACGGAGAATTATGCGATTCAGAATCACATTCATCCGAAGACGGTTACCGAGAATAACGTAGCGCGTTTCAAAGCACAGCTGCATTCCCTCGGATATTCGTTTGACTGGGACAGAGAGATCAACACCACGGATCCGAATTACTATCATTGGACGCAGTGGATCTTTTTAAAGTTGTTCAATGCAGGACTGGCATATAAGAGTGAGATGCCGATCAACTGGTGTACATCCTGTAAGGTCGGACTTGCCAACGAAGAGGTTGTCAACGGCGTTTGCGAGCGCTGTGGTTCCGAGGTCGTTCGCAAGGTAAAGAGCCAGTGGATGTTAAAGATCACCGAGTATGCGGATAAGCTGATCGAAGGATTGGATACCGTGGATTACATCGAGCGTGTGAAGGTACAGCAGCGTAACTGGATCGGTAAGAGTAACGGTGCGGAAGTTGACTTTTCCATTAAGGATGCGGAAGATAAACTTCGTATCTATACGACCCGTTGCGATACCTTATTCGGTGTAACTTATATGGTTGTTTCTCCGGAGCATCCGATCCTTGATAAATACAAAGACCGCATCAAAAACTGGCAGGAAGTTGTCGATTATCGCGAACAGGCTTCCAAAAAGTCCGATTTTGAGCGTAGTGAGCTTGCAAAGGATAAGACCGGTGTTCGCCTCGACGGTATGAGCGCGATCAATCCGGTAAATGATACCGAGATTCCGATCTTTGTTTCGGATTATGTCCTCATGAGCTACGGTACCGGTGCCATTATGGCGGTGCCTGCGCATGATGAAAGAGACTGGGATTTCGCAAAGAAGTTCGATCTTCCGATCATCGAGGTCGTTGCCGGGGGAAAGAACGTGCAGGAAGAGGTTTATACGGATGTGGCAACCGGAACGCTTGTTAATTCCGGCTTTATCACGGGCCTTTCCGTAGAAGATGCACAAAAGAAGATGATCGAGTTCTTGGAAGATAAGGACATCGGTTGTGCAAAGACAAATTACAAGCTGCGTGATTGGGTATTCTCCAGACAGCGTTACTGGGGTGAGCCGATCCCGATCGTTCACTGCGATAAGTGCGGTTATGTAGCGCTTAATGAGAAGGATCTTCCGCTGAAACTTCCGGAAGTTGAAAGTTATATGCCGACGGATAACGGTGAATCCCCGCTTGCGGCCATGACGGATTGGGTGAATACCACCTGTCCTTGCTGTGGCGGTCCCGCAAAGCGCGAAACGGATACGATGCCGCAGTGGGCAGGCTCCAGCTGGTATTTCCTGCGTTATACGGATCCTGATAACAAAGAAGCACTTGCAAGTCCCGAAGCCTTGAAGTACTGGCTTCCGGTTGACTGGTATAACGGCGGTATGGAGCATACGACACTCCACCTTCTTTACTCCAGATTCTGGCATAGATTCTTATACGATCAGGGCGTTGTACCGACTCCCGAACCGTATCAGAAGCGTACGAGCCACGGCATGATCCTTGGCGAGAACGGCGAAAAGATGAGTAAGAGCCGCGGAAATGTGGTAAATCCGGATGATATCGTAAACGAATTCGGTGCAGATACCTTAAGAACCTATGAAATGTTCATCGGTGCCTTCGATCTTGCTGCATCCTGGTCCGAAAACGGCGTAAAGGGCTGCAGAAGATTCCTGGAGCGTGTATGGAAACTGCAGGATATCTTAAGTGACGAGGAAGGCATCAGTGCCGACCTTGAGACGAAGTTCCATCAGACCATCAAGAAGGTATCGAGCGATTACGAGAACCTGAAATACAATACCGGTATCGCAGCTCTTATGACGATCTTAAATGATATCGCAAAGAAGGGCAGCATTACAAAAGAAGAATTCCGTATCTTCCTGATCCTCTTAAATCCCGTTGCTCCGCATATCACGGAAGAGCTTTGGAGCATTGCCGGTTTTGACGGATATGTGTTTGAACAGACCTGGCCGGATTACGATGAAGCAAAGACCGTGGAAGACACGGTGGAGATCGCTGTTCAGATCAACGGTAAGTTAAAGACCACGATCACGGTATCCAAGGATATCGATAAGGATGCTGCGATCGCAGCCGGTAAGGAAGCGCTTGGCGATCGTTTGACCGGAAATATCGTAAAAGAGATCTACGTTCCGGGACGCATCATTAATATTGTTGCTAAGTAGAGTTTAAGAAAATTCCGCATGTTTCATGCGGAATTTTTTTGCCTTCAGATCAAGTCTCGCAGAAATAAGTCTCGCAGACACAAACCTATATATAGAAAAAATTACGTATCATTTACAAAATGTAGTTAACCTATTGCAAATCCCGTAAATTCTAGTAAAATAGAAACTAGTGTATTATGTAAATTTGGGATAGTATGCATAGGAGCAAAAATGGGTACTGGAAATCGATCCTCTGAGGTTGCATGGATCAAGGAATTACGCCAAACATACGACCTTACGAAAGAGGAGGATGTACAAAAACTGTATTCCTATCTTCAAAGCGAGAACTATACCTTCGAAACCCCGGAAGGTCGTGCGTTTGACGATGAATTGTTTGAACGGGTTCAGGCCTTAAAGGAAGCAAAGGTGAAAGAGCGAAGGCAAAAGCGCAGAGAAGGAGTTTCGGATATTTCCGGCGGCATCGCGGATCGTACGAAAAGACAGTCATCCGAATCCAAGACGGTGACGGCGAGAAAAGACGAGGTCGGAAATAAAGCGGAAGACGGATCAAATTCGGGTACAAAAAAGAAAAAACGTAAGAAATCGCGAAAAAAGATTGTTGTACTTACAAAAAAAGAAGCCGCTTTGCGTAAGATCGTAATGGGTGTCATGTTTTTGATGGCTTTGACGTGTCTTGGGTATTTTGGATTCTACGTGTACGACTCTTATTTGGTGGATCAGGAAGCAAAACGCCTTACCAACATTAAAAACAACGATGTTCTCAATGATATGTATCACACAAAAGACGTTGTTGTAAAAGACGAATTCGGAAATGAAAAGGTTTTTACCGTCTTAGATGAGTATAAATCTTTATATAATCAGAACCAAAACCTAATCGGATGGCTAAAAATAGCCGATACACATATTGACTACCCGGTAATGCAGTCAGCGGATAACGAATACTATCTGAACCATAATTCCAATTTGGAAGATGACCGCAACGGTGCTCTGTTTTTGGACAGTTCGTGTAATATTCAAGCCGACAATGTGAATTACATTATTTACGGGCACAACATGAGATCCGGCAAAATGTTCGGAGACCTTGATAATTACGAAAGTCAAAGCTTTTACGAAAAGCATAAGACGATATATTTTGATACGATTTACGAGGAGGGCGTATATGAGGTTATGTATGTCTTCCGTTCGCACGTGTATCAAAAGGATGAAGTGGCATTTAAGTATTATCAGTTTATCGATGTGAATTCGGAAGAAGAATTTCTTTCCAATATGCAGGAAATGTCAAATATGGCTCTGTATAACACCGGCGTGACGGCGGAATACGGAGATCACTTGTTAACCTTATCTACATGTGATTATGTAGAGGACGACGGACGCTTTGTGGTAGTCGCAAAGCGCGTAGATTAAGAGGAGATTGCATCATGGCAAAAAAGACTTCGAGATCGAGAAACAAAAAGAAAGGAAATCCCAATGTCAGACGGACGGTCTTAGGTACGTTATCCGGCGTTTTGATGGCATCGGCCGTGATCGTAGCGGCGATACCGGCAGGAAAATCG
The DNA here is from genome assembly GCA_024690725.1 of Lachnospiraceae bacterium. Lineage (GTDB taxonomy): Bacteria > Bacillota > Clostridia > Lachnospirales > Lachnospiraceae > UBA2882. The sequence goes on along the minus strand of JAILOQ010000107.1, from coordinate 2,259 downwards.
GAAGCGGTGGAAGATTCCGTGAATGTCGATACACAATTTGATTATGCGACATATTCAGCCCATCCGGATGCGGCGGACGGCGGCTGGATACCGGAATATACGGATAGCACACCGGTTTACTTTGACAATACCGGAATCATGGGTGTAGCCTATGTCAATCGTTCGACGACAATGGAAGGTGTGCTCGCATATTATGATGCGGATAATACAAGTGCAAGTTCCGATCTGGTGATCCCGGATGCGATCGATGCATTCCAGTTTGACGGCACGACACTTACTGCGGTTTCCGGAGACGGCGAATTCTTATGCTATGTTCAGACACCTGCGGAAGAACTTTTTGATGTATCCGGAAACAGTGCAGGTTATAATCCCGAGACTGTGGTTAAGGCCACCAACTCCAATATGTCCGAGTGGAGCGGACAGCAGCTTTATGTGTATGATGCAACAGGAAGTCAGTCAACTGCCGACGGCGCAAGCGCATACAAAGGTGCTGCTGTGGATCAATTGAATGTCAATATCAGATATATCGGAAGCCGAGCTTATGATATGAGTATCGTGGGAAGCACGGTACAGACCACGCTTTGCAGCGCGTATGTCAGTGGCGATGAAGATTTCCTTCCTTATACGAATGCACCGCAGTATCGCGGTGTCTTCGAGGGTGCGAATAATTTCAGTTCCGTAACGATCCCGAATCATATTCTTGCGATCGGTGACAGAGCATTCTTAGGGTGCCAGGTAAGAAGTGTCAGCATTGCAAACGCACTTCACAGTATCGGTGATTCCGCATTCGAGAATTGCCGTCAGCTCGGCACGGTTTCGCTTGCTAACGATACGATGCTCGAAGAGATCGGTAACCGTGCATTTTGCGGTTGCGCATCTTTGGATTCCATGAATATGCCGAATCAGGTGGTCCGCATCGGTGCGGGTTGCTTTATGAACTGTACCAATCTTTCCTCCTGTAATCTTTACGGCTATGCGGAACAAAACGGTAACACATCGCTTACCACGATCGGTGACGGATGCTTTTTCAATTGTTATAACTTACAGCAGATTTATCTTCCGAACTTTGTGACCAATATGGACGAAGCAGAATATGTATTTTACGATTGCGCCGGATTAAAGTATCTTGGTCTTTCCGTAAATGCGCAAAATTCCGTGGCTGCCTCCGATGTGGTTCCTTCCAACAATTTTACCGGCTGTTCCGGCTTGCTGGAAGTACGGGTTCCCAATCGTACAACGCACTTTAACTGTGATTGTCCGACACATACAGGTACGCCGAAAGAGGGCGACGGAGATGATTGTGCCTTCGGTAAAAAGAATCTTGGTATCCACACGACATATCCCGATGAGTGGGAATTGGACGATCACTTTGTGATCATGACATACAGAACTACTGCGGACAAAGAAAGTGCTTATACCTATGCCTGCGAACACGGTTATTCCGTAGGTTACCTTGACGAAGGATATGAAGGTCAGTATGAGCGTGTCAGCGGAAACTACTTCTATTGCGTAAATGAGAATAATGAATTGATCAAATTCTCCGTTTATAATAACAGTGCCGATACGTCTGTTGTTGACATTCCCGAGCACATCGGTAATTTCTATATCAAGACGATCTCCGATACCACATTCCAGGGAAATACGGATATTCATTACGTATTTATTCCGAGCAGTGTCGATACCATAGCGTCCGATGCCTTCAAAAACTGTCCGAATCTGGAAGAAGTTGAATTCGGCGATGCTGCCGCCATTGAATCGATCGGAGATAATGCTTTTAAGACGAATGCGACAAACGACAGTATTACATTGCGTTTTGTCGGAACGATCGGTTCCGGAGTCATTCCTTATCAGTATGCGATGACCCCGGGTAATAATTACAATTCCGCAAGTTTGCAGACAAAATATATCTCTTATACATCTGCGTTCCCTTCCAATCTCCAGATTGAATTGGATGTGCAAAAAGACGATCTGACCGGTGAAGTGACAGGATCTGTTCCCACACTCGTAAGTGCTCCGACTTACGACGATCTTTCCGGCGGTAATTACAGCCTTTGCTATTATGATATTCGTAGAGATGCACAAAATGCGATTGCTGCCAGTGCTTATACGAAGTATCGCGGTGCTTCCGTTTCCGGTAATACCGTGACCTATTCGGAAGAAGAACAGGCGGTTATTGATGCCGTATTCCATCCGATCATTCCGGAAGGAGTATCTGCGATCAGCGACACGGTATACAAGGATAATGATTACGTTGACAGT
>JAILOQ010000079.1 GCA_024690725.1 Lachnospiraceae bacterium | reverse complement strand
TTTCTTATGATACCGCCGTAGCAGTTCTCTCCGTCCGTCACGATATCCACGAGCTTCGTATATTCCACGAAGGTCACATTCGGAAGCTTCTTTACTTCTTTTAACAGATGGCTCGTGATCTCGCGTCCCGTAACATCCTTGTGGTAAACGATGCGCTTTGCGGAATGCGCACCTTCCATCGTGTAGTCCAGGCTGCCGTCTTCCTTTTTGGCAAACCGTGCACCGCACGCGATCAGATCCTTTAACACATCTCCGCTCGAGCGGATCATGATCTCCACACTCTCCTTATCATTTTCATAGTGCCCTGCCTTGAGCGTATCCTCGAAATACGCATCGTAATCGCTCTCGTCCTTAAGCACACACATGCCGCCCTGCGCCAGATAAGAGTCATTGCGTTCCAGATCGGATTTACTTAAGATCAGGATCTTCTTGTCTCTCGGAAGATGCAGTGCGGCATAGAGACCGGAGCATCCGCTTCCGGCGATCAAAATATCGGTTTTCATAGGCTTTTATCCTTCCCGGCGTAAACTTTCCGTTTACAGCCACTGCTTTGCCTTTCGGCACTTGTTCCTATTAGTCGGTAGTATACTCCTTTTTGTTCCAATTGACAAGACAAAAGACAAGACAATTTGATTTTATTGTAAAGACAGATGACAAGACAGATAAAACTCTTCGAAGATAGTTCCCCAACCTGCGCCGGAACCGACCTGCGGATACCGGATAGCCGATCGGACATTCCGAGCATAAAAAGAGCGGAGTCTGCACTCCGCTCGTCTTTTATCATATTATCCTATGCAAACCCGCTTAATGCTTTGCCTGCAGATACTTCCAGACTCCGTCACCTTTCTTATAGCCTCCGCCGTAAGAATAGATATACATCTGCATTTCCACACCATGGAAGGTATTGCTTCCGGATCCCAAATGATACTTTGTCCAGGGATATTCCTCGATCCATTCCTCCCCGTCAAAATAGAGCGGTTGTGAATCCTTTTCCAGACAGAAGGCCGCAAACTGCACGGTGTACGCACAATGCGGATCACTGTCTTTATACTTGGAATACTTTCCGAGACCCACAAGAAATGCGTAAGGCTCCACACCGACCATGTCAAAGACCTCTTTCGCTTCGTCCGAATCGTCCAGATTGACATCTCCGGAATACATACCGGAATACGAACCGAACCCATTGATCGCGCATCCGTCCGTCGGCGACCGGTGCGCATACATATTCGAAAGCTGCGCCTGCACGGCTTCCATACACTCCTTTGCGACCAGGTAATCCTTTTCCCTTTTTGCTTTATCGATATATCCCAAAAGCGCCGGGATCAGCGCAGCTGCCAGCACCACCAATATCACAATGATGACGATCAGTTCCACCAATGTGAAGCCTCTTTCCTTATTCTTTTCTCTCAAAAACCGTAATCTTTTCTGCATCTAACATCACTCTCCGTCCAACCAAAGTCAGCCTTATCTAATGTATATATCGGACGAATCTCATTTTTTATAAGTGCTTGCGTATATTTGCTTCCGCTTCCAAAAATGTCTCCCCCTGTTTATCGGCCAGTTCTTTTACATCCTCATATTCCGGCTTCGTACGAACAACGCCGTACCCTTCGGAACGCTTGTAATGAACTGTCCCGTAATCACTTTCCAATTCTTCAACGCTGCGTTTCATAACATACCGGTCAAAGAACTGTCTGCGAATGCCGATCGTCGTGGTGTTAGCAAAGGCTAACTTTACCATCTTCTCTTCATCCTCCGGCGCACAGATGATATGCAAATGAAAGCCCGGACGGCACTTCTTCATCATCACGCTTGTGACAAACACATCCTTCGCCCCACCTTGTAAAAGAACATCCATGGCAGCGCCCATTTCCTCGCCCGTCATATCATCGATATTGCAGGATAATTCAACTACGGCATCCCTTTCGCATCCTGCCGGAGCTTTGGCATTCTCTGCTTCGCTTCTTACCGGCGCTTCTTCCGTTCCCGCAAACGACACCTCGGTATCTCCAAGCATCGCTCTCACACAGTTCGCCACGATAAACTCTTTCTTACCGGTGCCGTAACCGATCTTTTCAATGCGCATCCGGGGCATGGGACCGAAGTCCTTCACAAAATGACGGAGCAATGCCGCACCCGTCGGCGTACAGAGTTCCCCGCGCAGTTCCGTTGCATAGGCGGGGATTCCGTATAACAG
>JAILOQ010000061.1 GCA_024690725.1 Lachnospiraceae bacterium | reverse complement strand
ATCGCGATATCTTCACCGAATACGACATGCGTTGTCTTGCGTCCTCTCCGGTATTCGTCATTGTCCATGGCAGGCAGATCGTCATGGATCAGGGAATAATTGTGAATGCATTCCAACGCCACCATAAACGCCGCCAGATCCTTTGGGAACTCGGACAAAGAAAATGTGGCACCTTCTTTTTCCGCATCGGAAAACAGGCGGTAACTCTCCAGCATCAACTGCGGACGGATCCGCTTTCCGCCGCCCATCACGCTGTAATTCATGGCTTCGGCGATACGTTTTTGCCTGCCTGTTTCTTTGGGCAGATATTCTTTTAACAGACTCTCGATGAGAATGCGGTTATCCTCAATTTGATTCTTTAAATTCATCCGTACTTCCGTCTCCTCTGATCACGCTGACCTTCTTCTCGGCCGCATCCAGTTCTTCGTTGCACCGACGTACCAGCTTCATCCCTTCCTCAAACTTGTTCAAGGAGTCTTCCAGGCTAAGCTCTTCTTTTTCCATCTGTGTGACGATGTCCGTCAGTTTCTGTAATCCCTCATCAAAAGAAAATGTTTCTTCTGCCATATCCCTATCCTTCCTTTCTGCCGGATGTCTGTACCTTTTGTACCGTTGTAACGGCTTTTCCGTCCCTCAGACTTAAGGTCACTTCCTCCCCCGGGGTAAGCTGCGTGACACTTCGTACATTGTGACCGTCCGAATCCTGTGCGAATACGAACCCTGCGGCCAACCGCTTCAAGGGGGAAACACCGTCTAAACGCCCCGAAAGAAGCTGCATCTTATATTTCTTTTTCTGCATGGTCTGCTCCATGCCGCGGATCAGATGCTCTTCTTTTGTCGTGAGCATCTGCCTGTTTTCCGATATGCACCGGTCCGCAAAACGGTTCATCCGTTCCGATAACTGCATAAACTGTATCCGGTAATTCTTCAGTTTCTGTTCCGGATCCAGTCGCTTGATCTTTTCCTGTAAGAGCTGCAGTTTCTGCTTCTCTTCGGTCATCTTTCCGTCCAAAAAGTAATTGAGTTGATCGGTCAACGTGTCGACTTCGGCATGGGAATTCTCCCAATTCGCCACGATGATCTCCGCAGCCTTCGTCGGTGTGGTCGCCCGGATATCCGCCACCAGATCGCTGATGACCCAGTCATCTTCATGCCCGACGGCCGAGATCACCGGTATGTCACAGTCAAAGATGGCCTGTGCCACTTCTTCGGTGTTATACCCGCCAAAGCTCTCATATGAACCGCCGCCTCTGCCGACGATGATCACATCCGGATCATAGGCCTGTATCCTTTCGATCCCTTCCTTAATGGAGTGCGCGGAATTCTCACCTTCCACTGCACAAGGCATGAGCAATACTTCCCGTACACAGTTTTTGTCCCGAAGGACCGCCAGAATATCGGTGATCGCTCTTCCGCTTTCGCTCGTTACGACACCGAGGCGCTTAACGACCTTCGGAAGCGGCAATTTGTATTCCGCAGCGGTCATCCCGCGTTCTTCCAGATCTTTTTTCAGTCTCTGGTATTCGGCATAGATATCTCCCTGTCCGGCCAGAGCGATCTTGGACGCAATGAGCTGATACCTGCCCTGCGGTCCGTAGACTTCCACAGAGCCCGTTACAACGATGGCATCGCCGTTTTTTAAGCGGAAATTCGTCCCCGTTGCAACCTTGGAACGCCACATCACACAAGTGATCTGCGCCTTTTCATCCTTACAAGTAAAATAAAGGTGACCCGAGCCATGATACGTTACATTGCTCGCTTCACCCTTAACATGTACCTTCATCAAACCGGGATCGGTTGAAATTAAATTACTGATATAGTCGGTGATCTTACCGACACTGATAATTGGTTCCATACGCTAATCCTGGCACTTCGCCAATATGCCGTTGACAAATCCGGAAGCATCGTCGGGACCGAATCTCTTCGCAAGCTCTACCGCCTCATTGATGGCAACCGCCATCGGCACCGCGTCATCAAAACGCATCTCGTAGATCGCCAAACGCAAAATGGTAAGCTCCACCTTGCCGATCCGTTCGATATTCCAGCCGGTCGTACGTTCTTTGATCAGGGCGTCGATCTCATCCTTATGCTCCAGGACGCGCTCATATTTTGCATGGATCTCGTCTCTGTCCGCATCGGACATGGGTTCCTCATATTCAAAAAACAAACTGACCTGCTCCGGCATTTCGGAAATATCATTGAACTCTATCCGAAATAACAGTTTAAATACCTGTTCTCTAAGTTCCGATCTTCTCATGTGGGTCTCTTATACCTCTTTTACATTGATGCCGGCAATGCGGACATTCACCGCTTCAACGGTAAGACCTGTCATGTTCTCAATGGAATTCTTAACCTTGGTCTGTACATCCTTGGATGTCTTGGGAATGCTGTGCCCGTAATGGATCTGGATCGCAATGTCCACCTTCACGCTTGACTCGTTGACAGCCACCTTTACACCCTTTGTTAACTTCTTTACACCGACACGGCTCATCAATTCATTGGTAATGTTATCCACCATTCCGCTGACGCCTTCCACTTCCTGTGCCGCAATGGAAGCGATCATGGCAACGACGTCATCCGCGATCGAGATCACACCGTTCTCGTCGTCTTCTTTTAATGTATAAGTATCACGAATCAGTTCTCTTTCTTCTGCCATTTCCATACTCCTTTTCTTCGAAAGAATATCATTTGGGCTTCCTGCCCATAAACAAAAACATTATATCAAATATTCCGCTGTTTGCAAAGATGGGACGAAAAATCCGTCAAAACCAGAATAAAATCCAATTCTCGCTTTCTTCGGACATATAATGCCCCGATACGGTCGGATCGTTTACGTAATCGAAGATATGCGATTCCGTAAGAAGATGATCGTAAAACTGTCTGTAAACTTCCGCATCCGAACAAAGAAACTGGACGCAGCTCTTCCCCGCATCCTTCTGCCTTTGCACGGCCGCCGCCAGGACTTCGGGATCAAACGTCGTAAAATACAGGCCTTCCCGGACAAAGTAATTGTCCATCGTAGCCGTAACTTCCGGTACATACTCTTTGTGATCGATCGTATGATTCTGAAGGATATCTTTTGTGGTGACCAAAAAGTAGCGATAATTCATCGCATCCCCCAAAGGATATCCGTCACTATCACCTTCCGAGAAATCCATATCACACCAGGTCACATCATGATGATAGTAAAGGCCGGATACCTTGACCAGATTCCACGCATGCGCATCGGTTCCTTCGCGATTTGTCGCATCGCCGATCACGGTCGTAGTCTGCACCCCCAGACGCGTGAGCAAAAGCTGCGTCAGGGCGCTGTATCCGCCGCAGGTTCCCCTGTGTTTTAATAACAACGTGGCAGGATTGTTGGCGTCTTCCACCGACTTGTCATAGGTCGTGGAAAACACGATATATTCGGTGACATATTTTACCTTTTCATAATCGGACGCAACGGCCGGCGCACCTTGGACGATCGCATCCAGTTCTTTTTCCATTTCGGATGTAAGCGACTTTGCCTCATCCTCCGTCATGGTAAAAGAAGGTTGAAACACAATGCTCGTTACCTTGGCTCCGAGCTTATACTTCACATAGGAATAATTCCTCGAATAAAACACTTCCGGATGATCCAAAAGCAGCAACTGAAAAGTGTCCTGTAAATCCGCCTCGTTTACCGTGGATAACGTCACATCCCGAAAATTTGTGATGGCATAAAGCATTTCCAGATATGTCTGCCGCTTCGTCTGATCCAGTTTCAGATAATAATACCCGCTTTGCTCCGAGGACAATGCCAAAATAGCGGAATCCGACGGCTTTTCTGCAAGGTCGGGATTGCCCGACACTTCCTTTTCGGTGGGCTTTGCGTTCAGATCGTTTGTCGGTTTTTCAACATCTATCGGATCCGACGTCCGCTCTCCTTTGTCCGATGTTTCGCTTACGGAATACGAATCTGTCATATTTGTACCCGTCAGTTCTTCGATTTCATCCGACCACCGGATCTGTCCGAGTTTCTTTCCTATACTGAGCGATAGGATAAGTACGATCGTGACAAACAGCAATGTATTTATAACTTTTATCACATGCTTCATACATGCCCTCACTTAACACACGCGGTACAGATTTTGCTAATCCGCTTTACCGAATTCCGTAAGTTCCAATCCTTCGTTTCGATCAAGTACCATACCGACACTCCATTCATGCGCAAACAAAAGAAGCGGTCTTCCCTTTAGATCCTTTACCTTCTTCATATCACTCGTACCGTTGATCTTGCCCGGATCGTAATCTTCGTTGGCGATCCAGCGGATATACTCATACGGCAAAGGCTCCAGGCGGATTTCCACATTGTATTCGTTTTCCAGACGGTACTTTAAGACATCAAATTGCAGCACGCCGACAACACCCACAATGATCTCTTCCATACCGGTATTAAACTCCTGGAAGATCTGGATCGCACCTTCCTGCGCGATCTGCTCCACACCCTTGATAAACTGCTTCCGCTTCATGGTGTCGATCTGACGCACCCTTGCAAAATGCTCCGGTGCGAAGGTCGGGATCCCTTCAAACTTAAACTTCTCCTTCGGTGCACATACCGTATCTCCGATCGAAAAAACACCGGGATCGAACACACCAATGATATCGCCCGCATACGCTTCCTCCAAGATCTTACGATCGTTGGCCATCAGCTGCTGCGGCTGACTCAAACGCATCACCTTATTGCCCTGCACATGCCGCACCTCTTCCGATGCATCGAAACGACCGGAACAGATCCGCATAAATGCGATACGGTCTCTGTGCGCTTTGTTCATATTCGCCTGTATCTTGAACACAAAGGCGGAAAATGGCTGCTCGGTCGGAGAGATCATGCCGATATCGGCCTTTCTGGGTAACGGTGTCGTCGTCATTTTCAGGAAATGCTGCAAAAAGATCTCCACGCCGAAGTTTGTCAGAGCCGAGCCAAAGAACACCGGTGTCAGATCGCCCGCCTGAATTGCCGCAAGGTCGTATTCCGCACTTGCTCCGTCCAAAAGCTCGATCTCATCGGTCAGCTTATCCTTTGCTTCCTGTCCGATATGACTTAAAAGCCCCGCTTCATCTTCCTTGGAAATGATCTCGGCCACACCTTCTTTGGTTCCTTTTTCCGTATCGGAGTAGGTGATCACATTTCCGCTCGCCCTGTCGTAAACGCCCTTAAACTCCTTACCGGAGCCGATCGGCCAGTTGATCGGACAGGTAGCAATGCCTAACTCTTTCTCGATATCATCCAAAAGATCGAAAGTATCATTGGCATCGCGGTCCAACTTATTGATAAACGTAAAGATCGGAATATGGCGCATCACACAAACCTTAAACAGCTTCCTGGTCTGCGCCTCCACGCCCTTGGATGCATCAATGACCATCACGGCGGAATCGGCCGCCATCAGGGTTCGGTACGTATCCTCCGAGAAATCCTGGTGTCCCGGCGTATCCAGAATATTGATACAGAATCCGTCATATTCAAACTGCAGCACGGAACTGGTAACGGAAATACCACGTTCCTTTTCAATCTCCATCCAGTCCGAAACCGCATGTCTTGCCGTTGCTTTTCCCTTAACGGAACCGGCTAAATTAATGGCACCGCCGTAAAGCAAAAACTTCTCGGTCAATGTCGTCTTACCCGCATCCGGGTGGGAAATGATCGCAAACGTCCTTCTGCGATTGATCTCTTCTTTTATATCACTCATAGCGTCTCCTAAGTAACTCTCATATTTCTGTCAAGACTCGCCCTGAGACGAGTTTGTCGGAATGCTCCATAGGGCACTTCGAAAAAAATTCCGCAGAAGGAAATCTCCTGCGGAATTTGATCTTACCTAAAACGGATTAGTCCTGCATAGCATCCTTGATGGAGAAGCTGATGCGGCCCATCTTGTCCTTACCGAGGCATTTTACCTTAACATGATCGCCGAGTGTCAGAACATCCTCTACATGATTGATACGCTCCTTGGCAATCTTGGAGATATGAACCATACCTTCCTTGCCGGGTGCGAATTCGATGAATGCACCAAACTCCTTGATGGAAACCACGTTACCTTCATACATCTTGCCTTCCTCGAAATCGGAAACAATGATGTTGATCAGGCGGATCGCTTCATCCATGCCTGCCTTATCGGTACCGCAAACGCTGACTGCTCCCTCGTCGTTGATGTCGATCTTTACATCGCAACGGGAAATGATCTCATTGATGGTCTTTCCTCTCTGGCCGACAACATCACCGATCTTCTCGGGATCGATCTGAATCTGAACGATCTTGGGTGCGTACTCATTCACGCTTGCTCTGGGCTCTGCAATTGCAGGCTTCATACAAGTATCCATGATGAAGAGTCTTGCCTCACGGCAACGAGCGATGGCGCCCTCTACGATCGGACGGGTCAGACCGTGGATCTTGATATCCATCTGAATAGCGGTAATACCGTCTGTCGTACCGGTTACCTTAAAGTCCATATCGCCGAAGAAGTCCTCAAGACCCTGAATATCTGTTAAAAGAACGAAATCATCGTCCGTATCACCGGTTACCAGACCACAGGAAATACCTGCAACCATCTTCTTTAACGGTACACCTGCAGCCATAAGGGACATACAGGAAGAGCACGTAGAAGCCATGGATGTGGAACCGTTGGATTCAAATGTCTCGGATACGGTACGGATCGCATAAGGGAACTCCTCGGGGGTAGGAAGCACCGGGAGAAGTGCACGCTCTGCCAAAGCACCGTGACCGATCTCACGACGTCCGGGACCGCGGCTGACTTTCGTCTCACCTACGGAGTAGGACGGGAAATTATAATGATGGATGTATCTCTTGCTTACCACGTTCGGATCCAGACCGTCTACCTTCTGTGCCTCGGAAAGAGGTGCCAGTGTGGTAACATTACAGATCTGTGTCTGACCTCTGGTAAACATTGCGGAACCGTGAACTCTCGGGATGATATCCACTTCAGCCGCCAAAGGACGGATCTGGTTGAGTTCTCTTCCGTCGGGACGCTTGTGATCCTTTAAGATCATCTTACGAACCGTCTTCTTCTCATACTGATAAATTGCATCGGGTAAGATGGCAAGCCACTCTTCTTTGTCCGCAAATGCCTCTTCGAGTTTCGCGGTTACCTTACGCATGTTCTCTTCACGAACCTGCTTCTCATCGGTGAATACGGCTTCTTCCATCTCAGCCTGCGGAACAACCTCTTTGATCGCAGCGAACAGCTCTTCCGGAACTGCACAGCTCTCATAGGTATGCTTCGGCTTTCCAACCTCGGCAACAATGCCGTTGATGAAAGCGATGATGGTCTGGTTTACGTCATGTGCCTTGTAGATTGCCTCTAACATCTTGTCTTCGGGAATCTCGTTGGCGCCTGCCTCGATCATGATGACCTTCTGTGCGGTGGAAGCTACGGTAAGACGCATATCGCCCTTATCCCACTTCTCCTGGCTCGGGTTGATGATCAGCTCTCCGTCAACCATGCCGACCTGTGTCATGGCACAAGGACCGTCAAAAGGAATGTCGGAAATGCAGGTTGCAATGGAGGTGCCAAGCATAGCCACGAGTTCCGGACGGCACTCGGGATCCACGCTCATTACCATATTGTTCAATGTAACATCGTTACGATAATCCTTCGGGAACAAAGGACGCATCGGACGGTCGATCACACGGCTGGTAAGCACTGCGTTCTCGGACGCCTTTCCCTCTCTCTTGTTGAAACCGCCGGGCATCTTGCCTACGGAATACATCTTCTCTTCGTACTCAACGCTGCAAGGGAAGAAATCGATCCCGTCTCTGGGTTTCTCGCTGGCGGTAGCGGTAGATAATACCGTTGTGTCGCCGTAGTGCATAAATGCACATCCGTTTGCCTGCTTGCCGACTCTTCCGATATCTACGGATAAAGTTCTTCCGGCAAGCTCCATGCTGTAAGTTTTGTAAGCCATGGTCAATCTCCTTTACTATTGAAATTTATTTCAACAGGCAGAGTGGCCGAAACTACTGATAAAAGCCGTTTTGCGACGCTTATCAGTGGTCTCGGAGCGTATCTGCCTGCAGTTACCGCAAAAAAAAGAACAAAAGGGCGACGTCCAAGTCGCCCTCTGATGTCTTACTTTCTTAAGCCAAGCTTCTCGATCAAAGCACGATATCTCTCGATATCTTTCTTCTTAAGATAACCTAACAGGTTTCTTCTCTGACCAACCATCTTTAACATACCGCGTCTGCTGTGATGATCCTTCGGATGATCCTTTAAGTGCTCGGTAAGCTCCTGGATACGTGCGGTCAATACCGCTACCTGTACCTCCGGTGAACCTGTGTCACCCTCTGTACGAGCATACTCTTTGATGATCGCTGTCTTCTTTTCTGCTGAAATCATTTGCTTTTCCTCCTAAATATCTTTGATTTCGGCCGGTCTAAGATACGGGTTGGAGTATCCCGATTCCTGGATCCGGTTACATGCGTGATAACGCAAACACTGATATTCTATCACGATTATTATTGATTGTAAAGTTTATTCTTCGTATTTGTCCGTAACGTCATGCGCCACGCCGACGGTTCCGATGATCCTACCGAATTCATCAAAGAGCGGACTTTTATAGGTCGTGAAATGACGCATACCGTCCTGTGTTAAGACCGGCTCTTCGAAAATTCTCGTTTCCCCCGCCTCCATCACTTCTTCTTCGGATTCCATGCAGACAAATTCACCCGCATTGTACTCCTCCGGTGTGATATCCCAGATGTAATAATGACCTCTGCCCTGCACCTGCTCTTTGGTCTTATGTACGGTCTTGCAGAAGGCTTCATTGACACGCAGATGCTCGCCCTTCACATCCTTATACCATACCAACTCCGGTATGGAATCGATGGCGGTCATCAGAGCATTCTCATAAAACCAGGCATCGTATTGTCTGCGCAATACACCGATCAGCTTTTTAAAACGTGCTTTCCGTATCCTTGCGCTTTCGTTTGACGGCCAGATACTGTCCACGCGTTCCACGGCACTGATGACATCTTCGGCATCCCCGACGTAAACGATGGTGCGCTGCTTGGGTTTCTTTGCACAGGCGGTCAGTACATGCTCCTTTTGATCCGTGATCAAAACGACATATTCATCCGTCGGAAGGTTCAACACTTTCGGATGGTACCAAGAACACACCACACCCTCCGGCAGTTTCAGATCCTCTAAAAACCCTGCCAGTTCCTTGTCCTTAAGCAATAGATAAACGCTCAACTGCAAAGGTAACATACGCACACCCCCAATAAAACACTTAACGATAACGATTTAAGATCGCATTTGCCACAAAATAATGACCGTCGGTACTCAAATGGATCGAATCACATGTATGAGCATACAGATTGAATCCCGGTTCATTGAACAGATCCTGCGACTTATAGCCGTATGCACTCGCAATATTCATAATAGCCTTACTGTAAGCCTCCAAGGATACTTTTCTCTTATTCAGGGAATATCCGTAGGAATTCTTAATGGGACTCAAGATGATGATATCCGAATAAGGCATCTTTGACTTAATGGTCGTCACGATCTCTTTCAATGCGCCCGAAACAGTCGCATTTCCATTACTTGTCGTAAGACCTGCCGGTGCATTTAACGTAAAATCATTGGTACCTGCCTGGATCAACACCAGACAACGGTCCGCGGATGACGGGAATTCATCCAGCTTTGTCGTGAGGCTGGCTCCACCGTTATGAGAGGAATAAGAGAACCCGCCGTATCCGAGATTCTTTACCTCTGCTCCATACAGATTTGCGATCATAGACTGATAGGTATCCTCCGCAGGAACACCGGAACCTGCCGCAATGGAATCTCCGAAAGAAACGACCATCTTGTAACTGTCGCTCTTATTCACACCGATCCCGAGCTTGAT
>JAILOQ010000012.1 GCA_024690725.1 Lachnospiraceae bacterium | reverse complement strand
ACCCGGAGAGATGATGGTCTTTTCGGTAGCAGACGGAAAGGTAATAGGAACCTCTTATAAGGAGCATTGCGGCGCCCGCCGGAGCGGCTGTATCTTCGAATACATCTACTTTGCGCGTCCCGATTCCGTGATCGATGGGGTGAGCGTCCATGAGGCGCGCGTTCTGGCAGGGAAGATCCTTGCGAGAAACTATCCGGTCGATGCGGATGTGGTCGTGGGTGTGCCGGATTCCGGCCTGGATGCGGCGATCGGCTATGCTTCGGAAAGCGGCATTCCGTATGAGATCGGACTTGTAAAGAATAAATACGTCGGAAGAAGCTTTATCGCACCGAGTCAGGGACAAAGAACGAACACGGTAAAGATCAAGTTGAATCCCGTAAAGAGCGTGCTTTCGGGAAAGCGTGTGGTCCTTGTCGATGATTCGATCGTGCGCGGGACCACGAGTAAGCGGATCATTCAGATGCTTAGATCCGCGGGAGCAAAGGAAATTCACTTATGTATTTCCGCGCCGCCGTTCAGACATCCTTGCTACTACGGTGTGGACATTGATTCGGAAGAATATCTGATCGCAAATCATCACAACGAAGCGGAGATTGCGAAGATGATCGGTGCGGATTCGCTTGGGTTTTTGCCCATCGAGGCCTTGAAGGAACTGAGCGGCGGCAAAGATTATTGCGGTGCCTGCTTTAACGGAGACTATCCGACCGAGATCCCGCGGGATCAGAGAAAAGACAGATTTGAACAGGGACTTTCCGAAAGAAAGGAAGGAGAAGAGGCGTGATCTATCAGGGAGCAAAAAGAAAATTGGTACTGCCCGACGGCAGTGAATATTACGGAGACGGATTTGGAGACAGCTGTGGGAATCGTATTTGTGAACTGGTGTTTAATACCTCGCCCGTCGGTTATCAGGAGATCGTATCGGACCCGTCTTATACGGATCAGTTCGTTGTGATGGCTTATCCATTGATCGGAAATTACGGGATCAATCCGGATGATTTTGAAACAAAGACGCCTACGATCGGTGGTCTGATCGTACGAGATTATAACGATGCACCCTCGAATTTCCGTTGCACGGAGACACTCGGAGGATTGCTTTCCGATCATCACATCACGGGACTTAGCGGTGTGGATACGAGAAAGCTGGTGCGCATCATCCGTGAGCAGGGTAGTATGATCGCCTGCATTGCGGATGCGGATACGCCGGTAAAAGAGGCGCTTCGCCTGATCAAAGAAACGCCCATTCCGCACGATGCGGTTTCGCGTGTGAGCAGAAAAGAAAAACAGATTTATTCCGTCGATCATGCTGCGTTCCACGTGGCGGCGATCGATTTCGGAATGAAAGAAAATATTGTGAGATCCTTTGTGGATCGGGGCATCTCGGTCACGGTATTCCCGTATGATACGGATGCGGATACCGTGCTTGCCGATCATCCGGACGGTCTGTTTTTATCCAACGGCCCGGGAGATCCGACCGATGTGCCGGAGGCCATCGAGCTGGTAAGGCAGCTTAGAGGAAAGCTTCCGATCTTCGGGATCTGTCTGGGACATCAGATCTTGTCCTTGGCTTACGGCGCAAAGACATATAAGTTAAAATTCGGACATCGCGGCGGAAATCATCCGGTGAAAAACCTTGCAACAAACCGGATCGAGATCACATCCCAGAACCATTCCTATGCTGTGGATGATGAAAGTCTAAAGGATACGAAGCTATCCGTAACGCACATCAATATCCTCGATAAAACTGTGGAAGGTGTGGCCTGCAAAGAAGAAGCGGCCTTTGCCGTACAGTACCATCCCGAGAGTGCACCGGGTCCGCAGGACAGCAGTTACCTGTTCGATGCGTTTGTAGAGAACATGGAGATGTTCAAGAAATGACGAATACAACTGCGAGCAGAGATATACAGAGTCTGATGAGGTAGCGTCAAAACGGAGAATAGAAGACAGGAGTGGGTAAAATGCCAAAAAGAACGGACATAAAGAAAATTTTGGTGATCGGTTCCGGACCGATCGTCATAGGACAGGCGGCGGAGTTTGATTATGCCGGAACGCAGGCATGTCTTGCTTTAAAAGAAGAAGGATACGAAGTTGTACTATGCAATTCAAACCCCGCCACCATTATGACGGACACTTCGGTTGCGGACAAAGTATATATGGAACCGCTGAATCTGGAATATGTTGCGCGTATCATAAGGACGGAACGTCCGCACGCGATCCTTCCGGGCATCGGCGGACAGACCGGCTTAAATCTCGCGATGCAGCTGGAAAAGAAAGGTGTGTTAAAGGAGTGTGGATGCATTCTTTTGGGAACAGGCTCCGAAAGTATCGAGCAGGCCGAGGACAGGGAACTGTTTAAGGAGCTGTGTGAATCTTTGGGAGAACCGGTGCTTCCTTCGATCGTGGTCCATACGATCGAAGAAGGCATCGAGGCTGCAGAACAGATCGGTTATCCCGTGGTGCTGCGTCCGGCCTTTACCTTAGGCGGCACGGGCGGCGGCTTTGCCGGTAATGTGGAAGAATTGAAGACCCTGTTAAATACAGGTCTGGAATTGTCTCCCGTAAGCGAAGTTCTGATCGAAAAGAGCGTGCGTGGGTACAAGGAGATCGAATACGAAGTGATCCGTGACTCGGCCGATACGGCCATCACGGTCTGCAACATGGAAAACTTAGATCCCGTCGGGATCCATACGGGTGACTCGATCGTTGTTTGTCCGTCTCAGACCTTGACCAACAAAGAGTATCACATGCTGCGTGACAGCGCATTAAAACTCATCCGCGCCTTAAAGATCGAGGGCGGATGTAATGTACAGTTTGCCTTAGATCCCAATTCGTTTCAGTATTATCTGATCGAAGTGAATCCGAGAGTGTCGCGTTCCTCTGCTCTGGCATCGAAAGCAAGCGGTTATCCGATCGCGCGGGTTTCCGCAAAGATCAGTATCGGCATGACCTTGGAAGAGATCGAGCTTGCCAATACTCCGGCTTGCTTTGAGCCGGCACTCGACTATATCGTGACCAAGATGCCCCGCTTCCCGTTCGACAAATTTACGGATGCCGATCCCAAACTCGGTACCCAGATGAAGGCCACGGGCGAAACGATGAGCATCGGCCGTTGCTTTGAGGAAAGTTTCCTAAAGAGCATCCGAAGCCTGGAAAACGGCACCA
>JAILOQ010000011.1 GCA_024690725.1 Lachnospiraceae bacterium | reverse complement strand
TGGATCGTCGGACGGGTCAAAGAAACCGGATTGATAAAGATGATACGTCCTTCAAGTCCGTTGCTTAAGCGAACGGTCTGATTCACGAAGGTATTTACGACATTTTCCAGGAACGTCAAAAGGAACTTGGGATCGTATTTTTGTAAGCCGTCATCTTCGAAAGTTGTGATGACCGTAAACGGACACAATGCATCGCGATAGGAACGGTTGCTGGTCATGGCATCGTAAACATCTGCGATGGCAACCAGTTTTGCCATCTTTGAAATCTTATCGCCCGTAAATCCGTAAGGATACCCCGAACCGTCGCAACGCTCATGATGCATGAGTGCCGCATTTTTTATTTCTTCCGGAAGATCCAGCTCGGACAAGAGCTTGTATGACTCCAACGGATGGGTCTTGATGATGCGGTATTCTTCGTTGGTGAGCTTTCCGGGTTTGTTGATGATCTCTTTTGGCATATTCAGTTTGCCGATATCATGGAAAAGACCGCATGCGGTAGCCAGATTTCGTTCTTCCTCGGAAAAGCGAAGCCAATCGGCAAAAATATTACAGATCATGGCAACATTGATCGAATGGGAATAGGTACAGTCATCAAAATCATGCATGTTCAAGATCATATCCATGATGCTGCCGGATCCCTTACGGGAAGAGATCAGATCCATCGTACTGTCCAAAAGGGTGCGGGGATCGTAATCCTCATTGCGGGCAATCAACGCATTCAAACCGAATTCCACATTGTCCATTGCATGGGAATAATCTTTCTTAAAAGTCAGGAATTCCTGGGAATTTTTCAGGCGATCCACGTAACTGCGTTGCTCATCCAGTTTTTCGACAACGGTCTCCAAAGCCTCGTCTTCGATACGTATGCTAAATACGTTAAAAGAGATCATACGTGCGATCAGATTTTGCGTCAGAGCAACACCCTTCGGTACAACGAGTTGACCGGAAGTGCTGAAAACATCTTCGCCCGTTATCATTCCGTTTTTAAGATCTGAAACCAGGAGCTTACGCATAGGTGTACCTCATTTTCTGTAATAGTTTCTGATTATCCACTTAAATTATACGTTTAAAGACAAAGCAATGTCAATTAAACTAATGCTAATTTATTGTTAAATTGTTCTCGTTTGACGGATCGTCTTGCGTATGGGCAAGATTTCGGAAGGTAAGACAGACAGTTCGTCGATTCCCATCCGCAAAAATACCGCGGTCAAAGAAGGGTCGGAGGCGAGTCTGCCAAAGATGCCTACCGGGATGTTTTCCCGATGCGCGTTGATCACCGTCATTTCGATCAGGCGTAAAACGGCGGGATGACGGATATCCGTATCCTTCATGTGAACGCCTTTTCGGTCTGTTGCAAGGGTAAAACGGATCAGATCGTCCGTATCGATGGAAAAGAAGTCGGCTTCTTTTGCAAGCTCTGCGGAAAGGATCGCGGCCGCCGGCGTATCGATCACGATGCCGAAGGGCAGATCTATGCGAAAAGCAATGTGTTCCGATAAGAGTTCGTTTTTGACCGCGGCGATCATTTTCTTACATGCGTTTGCTTCGGAAACAGACAAAATTCCGGGACAAAGAACGGAAGTGTTTCCGGTGGCAGACGCCTGCAATATGGCGCGAAGCTGTGTTTTTTGCAAAGCGGTTTCCGTTATGGTAAGCCGGAAGATCGCAGGCTTTTCTCCCATTTTTTCCGTGACAAAACGGTATGCGGAAAGTAGTTCTTCTTCGGAAGGTAAAACGGAAGGAGAAAGGCAGAGACTTTCGCTTCGGAATACTCCGATCCCGTCTGCATTTACGCCCAAGATTTCGTCAAGTTCTTCCGTACGTGCCACACTTGCCTGTAAGCGGAACGGGATCCCTTCGAAGGTCACAGTCTTTTCCATGCGCAGATCTTCCGTTTGTTCCTGTGAAGCATTTTCTTTTTCCATGTCTTTTTGATAGGACGAAAGAAGCGATGCGTCGGGGTCCGTGATCAGAACGGCTTTGTGCCCATCGAGGATCGCGGTCGCATTATCGGAAACGAGATCGACGGAAATCCCGGTCAGGAACGGGATATGCAGCATTCTTGCAAGGATCGCCGTATGGGAGTTATAAGAGCCGTGTGCAGTTAGAATCCCCAAAAGCGCAGAGCGTTCCGTGAGTATCAGATCGGAAGGGGAAAGCGTATCCGTCGTAAGGATCGAAGGAACCGAAATATCCGGAACAGTCCTTCTTTGTCCGAGAAGGATGCAAACAAGGCGGTCGGAAATATCTAGGAGGTCGTCTGCACGAGCGTTCAGGTAGTCGTGCTCGATCGCAAAAAAGCGGGAGATCAGTTTATCCGTTGCAAGGAAAACACCGGCCTCCGCCGTAACACCCTTGATCCTTATCGCATCTTCGATATCGGCGATGTAGTTGTGATCTTCCAAAAGCATGCGATACACATCAAAGATCGCAGCACCGGATCTGCCGACGGCGGAAAGTGCCTTTTCGTAGATCTGCCGCAATTCTTCGCCATAGGAAGCGGCCGCATCGTGAAATCTCGCAACTTCTTCCTTCGGAGAGCGGTCGGAGAGTTGAATATAGAAAGAGCGGTCCCGGTCAAAGAAGGGCTTGTCCGCATAGATACGGATGGGGCCCATGGCAATGCCGGGAGAGGCTGTTATACCGGAAATTTCGCGCATAAAAATCCTCCTTTGCGATAAGGAAAGTATATCACAAAACCTGATGATTCCATAGTGTTTACGGTTTGACAAAGCGGGAAAACTGTACCACAATGAGAGCATGAAAAAGAGAACAGCGGAAATCCTCACCAAGCTGGACGAGGTCTATACAACCGAATACAAATGCTATCTGGATCACGACGAGGCATGGCAGCTTTTGATCGCGACGATCCTCAGTGCGCAGTGCACCGATGCCAGAGTCAATATCGTGACGAAGGATCTGTTTGTGAAGTATCCCACGATCGAAAGTTTTGCGAATGCGGATCTGAAAGAACTTGAGAAGGACATCCATTCGACGGGGTTTTATCACAATAAAGCGAAGAACATCATCGGATGTTGTAAGATGTTACATGAGCAATATCATGATGAAGTGCCGAGCGATATCGATGCGTTGACGGCACTGCCCGGTGTCGGAAGGAAAACGGCGAATGTGATCCGCGGCAACATCTTCCATGAGCCGAGTGTGGTCGTGGATACGCATGTAAAGCGGATTTCCAAAAAACTGGGATTTACGAAAGAAGACGATCCGGTCAAGGTGGAATATGACCTGATGAAGGAATTGCCGGAGGATCACTGGATCCTTTATAACATTCAGATCATTACGTTCGGACGACAGATCTGTTTTGCACAGCGTCCGAAGTGCGAAGAATGTTTTTTGACCGAGTATTGTTCCTATTATAAAGAAAAGCAGAAAAACAGCCGAAAAAAGAAAACGGAGCGTTAAGAAAGCAACTTTTCGAGATCCGCCACCATGGCTTTGGAGGTGAGGGTGTCGAGGGCGCGTGCCTTTTCCGTAAGGGTTTCCAATTCGGTTTTCATTTCGTGCGCGGCGTAGATTTTGCCGAGCAAACGGTAGGTATCGGCGACATCGGTTCCGCTTTCCACGGCCTTTTCCAAAAGGATACGTGCATTGCTTTCGTATCCTGCGGCGTGATATTTTTCCGCGAGGCGGTACATGGTGCGGGCATAGGTGGTATAGTTATCGTCGTATCTTGAAAGAAGATCGAGATTGGGTGCCCCGTATTTTAATTTCAGTTCGGTATTGGTAAGGCCGGTCAGATTTACGATCTTGTCGTCCTTCAGTTTTTCGAGGGTCTTGATATATTCGCGGACCTTTTCGTCGTCGCTGAGCAAAGATTTGGGAATGAGTTCCATCGGAACCGTGATATACGTAAGGTCATTCAACGGCTGTTTTCTGGTCAGATTGGCCTGTCGTTCGCGCTCCCAAAACTCGCGCTCCGCCTTTTCATTCTTGCGATTGCTTTTGTGGATCTCATACAGAAGCCACAGACAAAAGACGATAAAGCACGGCAAAAAAAGCAATCTGGAACTTGCCAAGAAGGAAAGTATCATAGTATAATATCCTTTCAAAGAAGAGGTGAAAGCATGAATAAAAAAACCACAAAAATCATTTCGCGTATTATTATCGCAGTGTTGATTTTGGCAATGATCTTGCCGTTGATCATAAGCGTTGCTTCCTAATGAAGTATCAATCACGACCACTTCATTATAGCACAAGGAGAGAAGTATGAAAAAATTAATTGCAGTCCTGGGATCGGTTGTCCTGATGGCTGCGCTTGCTTGTACGACCGTGACGGATGTACGGGCAGACGAAGGGGACACCATCGAGCAGGGTATTTACATCGGTAATGTAGACGTGTCCGGAATGACCGAGGATCAGGCACTTTCGGCTGTGCAGAAATATCTGGACGAGCTGGGGAGCAGAGAGATCACATTAAATGCAATGAATGGCAATTCACTTACCATTTCCGTAGATGATACGGGACTTACCTGGACCAATTCGGATGTCATCGAAGAGGCCATCGGTGTCGGTAAGACGGGAAATGTGATCACTCGTTATAAATTGTTAAAGGATCTGGAACACGAGAATCTGAAGCTTCCGTTGGAATTTACGGTGGACAGACAGGCTGTTCAGAGCATTATCGAGCAGGAGTGCGAACAGTTTAATGTCAGCGCCGTGGATGCGACGTTAACACGTAAGGACGGTGCTTTTGTGATCGAGCCGGGACAGACCGGTGTCGTGATCAACGCAGAACAGTCCACGGATCAGTTGGTCAGCTTTTTGACCGGCAGCTGGGATCAGCAGAATGCATCCTTTGATCTGGTCGTGGAAACGGATGAACCGCGCGGAACGACCGAAGAGTTGAGTCAGGTAAAGGATGTGCTCGGTACATTTACGACCAGCTATTCCACATCCGGTACGAACCGTTCCGGTAATGTGGCAAACGGTTGCCGCCTGATCAATGATACGACACTTTATCCGGGAGATACGTTCTCCGTATACAATGCGGTCAGCCCGTTCACGGAAGAAAACGGTTATTATCTTGCGGGTTCCTATTCCGGCGGTCTGGTGGTAGAGTCGCTTGGCGGCGGCATCTGTCAGGTATCCACCACGCTTTACAATGCGGTATTGAGGGCAGAGCTTGAGGTTGTGGAGCGTCACAATCATTCCATGATCGTTACCTACGTGGATCCGTCCATGGATGCGGCAATTTCCGGAACCGCAAAGGATTTTAAGTTTACGAACAATACGGAACATCCGATCTATATTGAGGGATATACCTCCGGTGATAAGCATATCACCTTCACGATCTACGGTGTGGAGACACGCCCGTCGAATCGTACGGTCAGCTTTGAGAGCGAGACCTTGGAAAAGACAGTTCCCGAAGGGGAAAAGGTTGTGGGAGATTCCTCAAAGCCGGTCGGATATGTCAGTGTACAGAGTGCCCATGTGGGATATAAGGCACAGCTTTGGAAGATCGTGAAAGTAGACGGCGTGGAGGAAAGCCGTGAGGTCATTAACTCCAGTGTTTACAATCCGGTTCCCAAGACGGCGGCAGTCGGTACGGCTACGGCAGATCCGGCGGTAGCGGCAGCCATCGGTGCGGCGATCGCAACGCAGAGCATTGATATGGTAAGAGCATCTTTGGCAGGCGGCGCACCTGCAACACCGCAGGCACAGACTGCAGCGCAGGCAGCAGCGGAGCAGGCAGCGGTACAGGCGCAGCAACAAGCGATAGCGGATCAGGCCGCGGCAGATGCGGCAGCGCTCGGGCAGCAGATGCAGCAAGGACAAGGAACACCGCAGGGCGAAGGACAATAGTCCGAAATAACGATAAAACCTTACAGATAAGCCGATTTTTGGATCGGCTTATCTTTTTTTGTAATAAAAAAAATTTGTGCTATAATAGATTGATATGAAAATCGGAAAACTACCTGAGAACGTGTTAAAACGTTCCGTATTAAAGCAAATAAAGACGATCCGGCCGGAGCTTTTGATCGGCGCGGGCATCGGTGAAGACTGTGCCGCGTTTTCCGTCGGAGAGGATGAAGTCGTTGTGATGAGTACCGATCCCATTACGGGAACTTCGGCAGACATCGGCCGTTGGTCGGTGATCGTATCCGCCAACGACATCGCAAGCTCCGGAGCTGAGGTGCTGGGCATTTTGGTCTGCGCGCTTTTACCTCCCGAGACGGAGGAAAGCGACATTAAGGCGATCATGCAGCAGATGAATGAAGTCTGTGAGGAATTGCATGTGCAACTCATGGGCGGACATACCGAGATCACCGATGCCGTGACAAGACCGCTTCTATCGATCACGGGTGTCGGCAAGGTCAAGCGGGATAAGTTGGTTGCCACGGGCGGCGGCAAGGTCGGAGATGACCTGGTCGTGACAAAATGGATCGGTTTGGAAGGGACTTCCATTCTGGCCAAGGAGCGGGAAGAACTCTTACGTACCCGCCTTCCCAAACGCCTTTTGTCGGAAGCCAAGGGCTTTGAAAAATATCTTTCGATACTTCCGGAGGCCGCGACGGCCGGTAAGTCCGGTGCAAGCGCGATGCATGACATCACGGAGGGCGGCATCTTCGGAGCGCTCTGGGAAGTGGCGGAAAGCGCAGGTATCGGACTGAACGTAGATCTCAAGAAAATCCCGATCCGACAGGAGACGGTGGAGATCTCTAATTTCTTTGACATCAATCCATACAAACTCATGTCATCCGGCAGTCTTTTGATCGCAAGCCCCGATGGCGGATCCCTGGTAAAAGAACTTCAGGCGCAGGGAATCCACGCAACGGTGATCGGAAAGTTGACTGAGGGGAATGACAGGGTGGTATGTAACGGGGAGGAAAAGAGATTCCTCGAACCGCCCAAAACGGATGAGTTATATGAGGCACTCCGTATGGAACAGGAATAACGAACGAAAGGATACAAGATGAGAGAACAATTATTGAGCATTATTGAAAAGAACAGTCGCATCGATATCAGCGAACTTGCGATTCTTATGGGCGTTCCCGAAGTGGATCTGGCCAATGAATTAAAGAAACTGGAAGAGGAAGGCGTGATCTGCGGATATCACACCCTGATCGATTGGGAAAAGACCAATGTGGAAAAGGTCGATGCCCTGATCGAGGTCAGAGTTACCCCTCAGAGAGGACAGGGATTTGATTCCATCGCAGAGCGCATTTACAAGTATCCGGAGGTAAACAGCGTATACCTGATCTCCGGCGGTTTCGATCTTCTGGTTACGATCGAAGGAAAGAGCTTAAAGGAAGTGTCCAGCTTTGTAACGGATAAACTGTCCACGTTGGAGACCGTTCTGAGTACGGCAACCCATTTCGTGTTGAAGAAGTACAAAGACCACGGCACCATTTTAACCAAAAAATATGCAGATGAAAGAATGAAGGTGACACCGTAATGAGAGATCCGTTATCCCAGCAGATTCGGGACATCAAGCCTTCGGGGATCCGTAAATTCTTTGACATTGTCAATGAGATGGAGGATGCGATCTCCCTCGGTGTAGGTGAACCGGACTTCGATACGCCCTGGCATATTCGCGATGAGGGTATTTATTCCCTGGAAAAGGGACGCACATTCTACACTTCCAATTCCGGTCTGAAGGAGTTGAAGGTAGAGATATGTAACTATTTAAAAAGAACACAGAATCTTACCTATGATTTTGCAAAGGACGTGATCGTAACGGTCGGCGGTTCCGAGGCCATCGACATTGCGATGCGTGCCATGCTCGATCCCGGTGATGAGGTTTTGATCCCGCAGCCGAGTTACGTTTCGTACGAGCCGTGTTGTATCCTGGCAGGCGGAAAACCGGTGATCATTAACCTAAAGCATGAGAATGAATTCCGCTTGACGGCGGCTGAGTTGGAAGAGGCGATCACGGACAAGACCAAGCTTTTGGTATTGCCCTATCCGAACAATCCGACCGGTGCCATCATGGAAAAGAAGGATCTGGAAGAGATCCGAGAAGTGATCATAAAGCACGATCTGTTCGTCTTAAGTGATGAGATTTATGCAGAGCTTACGTACAAAGAAAAGCATGTTTCCATCGCATCGCTTCCGGGCATGCAGGAGCGCACGATCCTGATCAACGGTTTTTCCAAGGCATATGCCATGACCGGCTGGAGACTCGGTTATGCGGTGGGTCCTTCGGAGATCATTTCCCAGATGACCAAGATCCATCAGTTTGCGATCATGTGTGCGCCGACCACCAGCCAGTATGCGGCTGTGGAAGCATTGAAGAACGGAGATGCGGACGTGGCAAAGATGCGGGAAGCATACAATATGCGTCGTCGGTATCTGATGCATGCATTTTCCGAAATGGGACTCGAATGTTTTGAGCCTTACGGTGCATTCTACGTCTTCCCCTGTATCAAAGAATTCGGTATGACAAGTGATGAATTTGCCACACGTTTCTTACAGGAAGAAAAGGTAGCGGTGGTTCCGGGAACTGCCTTCGGTGATTGCGGCGAAGGATTTTTGCGTATTTCCTACGCATATTCTTTGGATAATTTAAAGATTGCCATGGAGCATATGAAACGGTTTGTGGAAAAGCTCCGTGCGGAAAAGAAATAGATATGCATATCATATTACATCAGCCTGAGATTCCGGCAAATACGGGCAATATCGGCAGGACCTGCGTGGCGACCGGTTCTGACCTTCATCTGATCGAGCCGCTTGGTTTTTCCATCAGCGAGAAAGCACTGAAAAGAGCCGGTATGGATTATTGGAAGGATTTGAATGTACAAACGTACATCAATTTTGAGGACTTTGTAGATAAGCATCCCGGAGCAAAGATCTGGATGGCTACGACAAAGGCTCATATGGATTATACGGAAGCTGCGTTTGGACCGGATGATTATATCATGTTCGGCAAGGAGAGCGCCGGTATTCCGGAGGAGATTTTGGTCGATCATGAAGAAACCTGTATCCGCATTCCGATGAAAGCGGAGATCAGGTCCTTAAATCTGTCCAATTCCGTAGCCATCGTGTTATACGAGGCACTCAGGCAGAACAATTTTTCCACACTTCAGTTGGAGGGAGAATTACATAGGTTACATTGGAAAAAGGAATCCGAATAGGATTCCTTTTTTGATGTGAATCAGGATTGTGTCCCGCTTTCGCGCTCGTCTTCGAGTTTATCTTCGATCTCGTCTGCGGTATCCGGATCGGTTTCCTGCAAGGAGAACGTAAACTCC
The DNA here is from genome assembly GCA_024690725.1 of Lachnospiraceae bacterium. Classification (GTDB taxonomy): domain Bacteria; phylum Bacillota; class Clostridia; order Lachnospirales; family Lachnospiraceae; genus UBA2882. Next base: position 11,175 of record JAILOQ010000011.1, on the reverse strand, counting down.
GTTCCGACCCCTTCGGTACTTACGACGTTGATATTTTCCCCGTGGGAATGAATGATCTCTTTGGTAATGGAAAGGCCCAGGCCGGTTCCCTTTTTATCCTTACCGCGGGAGAGATCGGTTTTGTAGAAACGGTCGAAGATCTGGTTGATGCTGTCCTTTGGAATCCCGATGCCCTGATCCTTGACCGAAACGAAGAGCTTATTGTTCTTTTCCCTGGTCTCGATCGTGATGGTGGAATTTGCTCCGGAGAACTTGATGGCATTGTCCAAAAGGTTGTAAAGGACCTGCTGGATCTTGCTCATATCGCCGTGCACGTACAAGGATTCTCCGATCAGGATCAGATCGATGGAGATCTGTTTTTTTCGGCAGGTGCCCTCGAAGGTAGCGACTGTGTCACGGATGATGCGGTTCATGTCAAAGTCACTCATTTCCAAGACCATCCCCTTGGTATTAAGGTTGTTTAAGGTAAGCAAAGAGTTGGTCAGCTTGGTCAGTCGATCGGTCTCGTTTAAGACGATGCGAAGATATTTTTCGTGCAGTTCCGGCGGAATCGTTCCGTCCAGCATAGCCTCCAGATAACCGCGGATCGATGTCAGAGGAGATCGGAAATCGTGCGATACGTTTGCCACGAATTTCTTTTGCGTATCCTCACTGGCTGCGATCTCGCCCGCCATATAATTCAGGGTGGCGGAAAGATAGCCCATTTCGTCCTGACTGTCGACGGAAAATTCATAGTGGTAGTTACCTGCCGCATACTGTTCGGTCGCGGTAATGATCTTACGAAGCGGAATGTAAAACACCTCGGTAAAGAACAGTAAGATGATCAGCGACAAAAACAAAAGCACGATCAAGGTGATATAGGTGATGCTCAGATACTTATCACTTCTGGAACGCAGATCGGAATAGGACTGATGGATGATCACATAGCCTTTCGTCGTGTAATTGGAAACGATCGGGGAATAGACGCCCAGCATGTCTTCCGAAAATTCGCCGAAAAAGTCGTTGATCACATAGTAGGAACTCGAGGTGATCGATGGGTCGAAGCCTTCGATCATTTCCGGATGGTTCAGATCCGGCGGTGTGAGGGAATTGACCAAAACCGTCCCCGAGGGATTTACGATCCAGATGGATGCATCCAGATAGACGGAAAGCGTCTTCAGTTCTTTGTACATACTCTCAACCGTGATCGCATTATTGTAGAGGTCACTCGCATACGTCGAGCTGATCAAAGAAGCTTCTTTGTACAGGCGTTCTGCCGTGACGCGCGTCTCATGTTCCAATGTCAGGTTAGAAGAAAAGGTTGCAACAGCCACAAAGCCGAAGCAACCGAAAATAATATATGCTATGAGAAACTTCAGATAGATGGTTTTCCTCATGAGAATACCTCGAATTTATAACCGATGCCCCATACGGTGGAAAGCTTCCAGGCTTCGTGATCCTGGATCTTCTCGCGCAGGCGCTTGATGTGTACGTCCACGGTTCGGGTGTCGCCGATATACTCATAGCCCCAGATCTGGTCGAGGAGCTGTTCGCGCGTAAACACCTGATTCGGTGAAGACGCAAGAAAATAGAGAAGTTCCAATTCCTTCGGCGGCATATCCAATGTCTTTCCTTTGTAAAGAACGGAATAGTTGGTAAGATTGATGTTCAGATCCGGATAATCGACCATCTTGACCTTAGCGGCAGGGGCGGTCTCCGGAACCGCTGCGGGAGCGACTGTCTTATAACGACGCAGTACGGCTTTTACACGAGCGACCAATTCTTTGGTGTCGAACGGCTTTTCCATGTAATCATCCGCTCCAAGCTCCAGGCCCAGAACCTTGTCAAAGACCTCGCCCTTTGCGGAGAGCATGATGATGGGCACGGTAGAAAACCCGCGCACTTCACGACAAACCTGATACCCGTCGATGCCCGGGAGCATCAGATCCAAAAGGATCAGATTCGGCTGAAAGGTTTTCACCGCCTCAATCGCCGATTCGCCGTCATAGACCATGTTTGTCTCGAAGCATTCCTTGGTCAGATACAGGGAGATCAGCTCTGCAATATTTTCGTCGTCATCAACAATTAAGATTTTCTGTTTGTTTGCCATGTTGTGCTCCTTTGCTTACCCTTATTTTACAAAAAAACGATAGCTCTGTCACTACTTGAATGTGGCAATTGTTACACCTGCATCGCCTTCCCCGTATTCACCGGCGCGGAACGAAGCAATGTAGGACTGCCGGCGCAGGTGGTCGCATACGGCCTGACGCAGCGCTCCGGTACCTTTTCCGTGCACGATGCGGACACTGGTCAGATGTGACATGTAAGCGTCGTCCAAGTATTTGTCCAACAGACTCAGGGCTTCGTCGACCTTCTTTCCGATCAGATTGATCTCGGGTGAGACGTTGTAGGACTTTTGCATCTTGATCTTGGAGGTCTGCGATTTCGGACCGAGTTCCTTTTTCGGTTCTGCCGCGATCGCCGCGGAAAGCTCCGAAGTCTTGACTTTCGAACGGATGATGCCGCATTGCACGAATACATTTCCGCTCTTGTCCGGAAGGGATTGCAGGGTTCCGTCCAAATTCAGGGAATTGACATGAACTCTGTCGCCGACCTGAAGATCCTCTATCCGCAGTCGCTTTACTTTGGCGACCGGTGTCTTTTTGACCGCGAGCTTTTCGTTCTTTCTCAGTATTTCTTTGCCCAGGTTCTGCCGCTTTTCTTCCATCTCGTGCATGGAGAGCGTCTGTCCATACTTGTGAAAAGAACGTATCGTCTCGTCCGCCACATCCTTGGCTTCTTTTAAAATGTCGCGCGCCTCTTCGGTGGCATCATGGATGATGGTCGCTTTTTGTGCTTCCAGTTTGTCGGAGAGTTCGTTGAGTTTTTCCTCCCGCGCATCCAACGCGGCTTTCTGTTCGTCCATGAGAAGCCGGTCTTCTTCCATGCGGATGCGATTGTGCTCCAGGGAAGAAATGACATCTTCGAAACTGGTTTCTTCCGCGCTCATGCGATGCTTTGCGTCATCGATGATCGTTTCGCTTAGACCGAGCTTTCCCGAAATGGCAAAGGCGTTACTTTTGCCGGGGATGCCGATGAGCAGGCGGTAGGTAGGACTTAGCGTTTCCACATTGAACTCACAGCCGCCGTTCTCCACGCCCTTCGTCGAGAGTGCATAGAGTTTTAACTCGCTGTAATGCGTCGTTGCCATGGTACAGGTACCGCGGTTTAAAAGGTCCGACAATATGGAGATCGCAAGCGCCGCTCCTTCGGAAGGGTCGGTACCCGCGCATAGTTCATCAAACAGACAGAGGGTGTCTTTGTCTGCACGCTCCAGGATGTAGACGATGTTCGTCATATGTGAGGAGAAGGTGGAGAGGCTTTGCTCAATACTCTGCTCATCACCGATGTCCGCATAGATCTGGGTAAAGATCCGCAGACTGCTCCGGTCGAGGGCAGGAATATGCAGACCGGACTGCCCCATGAGATGGAAGAGCCCCATGGTCTTAAGGGACACCGTCTTACCACCGGTATTCGGTCCGGTAACAATGAGCTGGGAAAAATCTCCGCCCAGTGTCAGATCGATCGGAACGACTTTTTTGGGATCCAGCAGGGGGTGGCGACCTTTTCGGATATGGATATCACCTTCTTTTTCCATGATGGGCTGCGTGGCATTTTGCGAAAGTGCCAGTCGTGCCCGCGCAAAAATGGCATCCATATGCGTCAGCGTTTTGGCGTTTTCGCCGATGATCTCCGCTTGCGGAGCGAACAAGGCGGTCAGTTCCGCCAGGATTCGCTCAATTTCTTCTTCCTCTTCAATGGCATACTGTTTCAGTTTGTTGTTTAATTCCACGATCGCCGCCGGCTCGATAAAGAAGGTGGACCCGCTGGAACTTTGGTCGTGGACAATGCCGGTCACGGTGTTTTTGTATTCGGCCTTGACCGGAAGGCAGTAGCGGTTGTCACGCATAGTGATCACGGCATCCATCAGATAAGTTCGATAGCTTCCGTTGACCATGGAGTTTAACTGTGTCCGGATCTTTTCTCCCGCCTGAACGGTCTTTTGACGGATCTTCTTTAGCGCAGGGCTGGCATCATCGGCAAATTCATCCTCCGCCAAAATGCAGTCCCGCACTCTTTGCACCAGGGAGGGGAGCGGAGTCAATGCAGCAAAATACGGCGTCAGGCTGTCTTCGATTTCGCCCTCCTGCGCTTTCACCGTTGCGGCTGTTTCCAATAAAGCCGCCATCATCAGCAAGTCCCGGCTGTTCATCATACCGCCGGTCTGCAGATGCTTCGTCAAAAACGCAATGTCCTTATTCCCGGAAAAAGAAAAGTTCTGTCCGCGAAGGAGGTATGCAAGTGCATCCGAGGTTTCTTTTTGCAGGCGGTCTATCAGTTCCGGGTCGGTTTTCGGTGTCAGTCTGCGACAGATCCGTTTTCCCGGTTCCGAGTCCGCAAAACCGACCAACTGATCGATGATCTTATCAAATTCCAATGTGTGATAAACTTTCTTATTCATAGCCTAAAGTATAGCATAAGCAAGGCAAAATGAAAATTGCTCTCGCTTTACAAGAAACCGGCGTTTCGCTATACTGAATATGTGTTTGGGAATCTGGAAAAGCGCCCGAAAAACGGAATGATGGAGATAAATATGGCAGAGAATGAGAAGCAAAAGAACGGTGAAGCATCCAAAGAGACTGCTTCCTATTCTTTTGTAAACGAAAAAATAAAGAGTCGTCCGATCAGCAAATCCCGTATGTTTCGAAAGACGATGCAGACGGTGCTGGCGGCGATCATATTCGGCGCAGTTGCCTGTGTGACCTTCTTGCTTTTAGAACCGGTGATCAACAATCGGATCTCACCGGAAGAGGAAGTGGAGCCTGTGGTATTGCCGGAGATCGAAGAGACGTCGCCGGAGGAATTATTGACGGATGAAACGGTGGCGGAGAACTATGCGCAGGAGCAGGAGCAGCAGATCACCGAGCAGATCACCGAACAGATTGACAAGCAGATTGCGGAAGGAACGGGGGATTCCGATCTGGGTTTGAAGAGTTACCTTTCCGCATATGACAAATTGTATGAGACGGCGCAGGGAGCAGCCGAGCATATGGTGACGGTAACCGGTGTCTCTACGGAAACCGACTGGTTTCAAAATGAAGTGGAGAATATCAATGAGACCAGTGGCGTGATCATTGCAAAGAATGAGAGCGGTTTATATATTCTGGCAGATCTGAACGGCCTGCCGGATGCGGATAGTTATAGGGCAAAGCTTCCCAACGGTTCGCGCAAGGCAATGGACTTAAAGGGTGCGGATCCGAATACGGGACTTGCGGTATTTCTGATATCCAGCAGTGTCATGAGCAATGAGGAAAAGGAAATGTATGAGCCTCTCGGTCTTTCCAATTCCAATGCCAATGCCATTGTGGGGCATCCCATCATTGCGGTCGGCAGTCCCCTCGGGCAGACCGGAGGTGTTTGCTACGGGATTGTGACGTCCAACCAGCTAAGCCTCAGTTATGCCGATTACGGGTATAAGGTGATCACTACGGATATCACGGGAAGTCAGAACAATGCCAGCGGAATTATCATCAATACATCCGGGAAGCTGCTCGGCATCATTACAAAAGAGTCATCGACCGGTGCGTCCGGTGCACTTTTGGCCGGATTCGGCATTACGGATATCAAGGCGTTGATCGAAAACCTGTCCAACGAACAGCAGCGGATCTATCTCGGTATTCATGGTGCAGAGGTTACGGAGGCGATCCATACCGATCTCGGCATTCCGTACGGTATTTATGTTGGAGAAGTGGATTCCGGTTCACCTGCCATGACCGGCGGTGTGGCAAAGGCGGATGTTATAACCAAAATAGGAAATCGTGATATTTTGGAGGAGTCGGATTATGAAGCGGCTCTGAAGGATATGCAAGTAACAGATACGGTTAGCATGAACTTACTTCGATACAACGGAACGGAATACATCGAAATTGAGACGGAGCTCATTCCGCAAATACTGGAATAGAAAGAGGAAGAACATGAAGTTTTTAAATGAGTACAGAGAAGGCGAGAGAATGCAGGGCGTTTATATGTGTAAACAAAAGACCTCTGCAGTGACCAAAAACGGAAAGGCCTACGAAAACGTTGTTTTACAAGATAAGAGCGGAGTGATGGATGCCAAGATCTGGAATCCGAATGATCCCGGCATCGACGATTTCGATGCGTTGGATTTTGTGGATGTCGTGGGTGATGTGAGTGTGTATAACGGCTCTATGCAGGTAAGTATTTCCCGTGCGCGCAAATGCGAGGCCGGCGAGTATGATATGGCGAATTACCTTCCGACCACGCAGAAGGACAAGAAGGAAATGTATCAAAAGCTGCGCAATCTGATCGACAGCATTGAGAACCCGTATTATAACAAACTACTCAACAATATGTTTGTTGATGATAAGGAGTTTTTGAAAAAGTTTTACAATTCATCCGCTGCCAAGGCAGTGCATCACGGATTTGTCGGAGGCCTTTTGGAGCATTCTTTGAGTGTAGCGGAGGTATGCGCATACTTTGCGGAGCACTATCCGCTTCTGAACCGCGATCTGATCGTTACCGCTGCCATTTGCCACGATATCGGAAAGACGAAGGAACTCAGTCTGTATCCGGAAAATGATTATACGGATGTCGGGAACCTGCTTGGTCATATCGTGATCGGAAGCGAGATGATTTCGGAATATGCAAAAGAAATTCCGGATTTCCCGGAGAAGGATTTAAATCAGCTGAAGCACTGTATTCTTGCGCACCACGGAGAACTTGAATACGGATCCCCGAAAAAGCCGGCGTTGATCGAAGCGGTCGCTCTGAGTTTTGCCGACAATGTGGATGCAAAGATGGAAACATTTAAGGAACTTTTGGAAAACGCACAAGGTGACGGATGGCTCGGATATAACCGCCTGCTTGACAGCAATGTGCGCAAGACATTATAAAAGTTAGCGTGTGCTAACCGGCGGAAGGCCGATGGTAAAAGAACGTTCTTTTACGGAAAGGACAGGAAATGGAAAGACCTGTATATAAGAAAAACGATCGATTAGAGGTTGCCATTACGGACATGGGCATGGACGGCGAAGGCATCGGAAAGGTAGACGGGTTTACCGTCTTCGTAAAAGATGCGCTCATCGGTGACATAGTTTCAGTGAAACTGATGAAGGTCAAGAAGAATTATGCCTATGGTAAGTTGCAGGAGATCATTCGTCCTGCAGCGTCCCGAGTGGAGCCTCTTTGTTTTTGCGCGTCTTCCTGCGGCGGCTGCCAGATTCAGTCGATGGCATATGATGCGCAGCTCCTGTTCAAAGAACAAAAAGTAAAAAACGATCTGCGCCGGATCGGAGAGTTTGGTGAAGATACACTGGGGCGTGTATTCTTACCGATCATTGGAATGGATGAGCCGAAACGATATCGGAATAAAGCGCAATATCCCATCGGCAGCGATCGGGAGGGAAACCTCATTGCCGGGTTTTATGCCGGTAGGACACATAGCATTATTCCAAACACGGATTGTCTTTTGGGAGCGGATTGTAACGGGAAAATATTAAAGTGCATCTTAGAATTTGCCGGGCGGTATCATATTCCCGCATATGATGAAGAGACAAGAAAAGGATTGTTGCGGCATGTTTTGATCCGCCAGGGATTTTCGACAGGGGAAGTCATGATATGTCTTGTGATCAATGGAAATACCATTCCGAATGCTGAGGAACTCACAAAAAGTCTTTGTACATTGGCATTACCGACCGATCATCCCGAGAGTTGTTTTACGGAGTGGAAGATTACTTCGATTTCCGTTAGTCCAAATACCGCAAATACCAATGTGATCATGGGACATACGTTCCGTGTACTATACGGAAATTCTTATATCACCGACAAGATCGGGGACGTCTCATTCGAAATATCGCCGCTCAGTTTCTTCCAGGTAAACCCTATACAGACGGAAAAATTGTATTCTAAAGCATTGGCTTATGCAGGTCTTACGGGGGAAGAAACCGTTTGGGATCTGTATTGCGGTATCGGTACAATATCGCTGTTTTTGGCAAAGAAAGCAAAGAAGGTATATGGTGTGGAAATCGTACCGCAAGCTATTGAAAATGCAAAGCGAAATGCCGAAATCAACGGGATAGGTAATGCGGAATTCATGGTTGGTAAAGCGGAAGAAGTATTACCGGAAGTATATCGAGAGGGAAATACGGAAAAGATTCATCCGGATGTTATTGTCGTTGACCCACCGCGAAAAGGTTGTGACGAACAATGCCTGCAAACTATTGTCTCAATGAAGCCGCAACGGGTGGTGTATGTCAGTTGTGATCCCGCAACGCTTGCACGGGATTTAAAATATCTATGTGCAAACGGATATGATCTGTGCCATGTACAACCCGTGGATATGTTCCCGCATACGGTTCATGTTGAAAGTGTCTGTCTCTTGGTTAACCAAAATGCAAAAGCAAAACAGCATGTAAATGTTGGAATTGATGCAGAGGAATATTATAGAATTAAGAATAGTTGATTGAAACTTAGTAGGTGAGTCATTTGGACTCACCTTTTTTCTTGACAAAACTCAAATTATATTATAATTTACAAAAAGGTAATATATTACATAATGGAGAGGCATATGAGAATAGAAGATATTGTTAATGATGAAAACATAAATGTTAAGGGGATAAATACAAGCTATTATTTGCTTGGACTATTAAGTGCATTTCAAAACAGGTTCCAGGCGATGGCGGACACCCAGATGAAGGAAATAAGCTGGAAACAGTTTTTTCTCATCATATGTATCAATATGTGTAAAGAGGATCCTTCGATAAACGAACTTTCAGAAATCGTTGGTAGTTCTCATCAGAATGTAAAGCAGCTGCTTATAAAACTTGAAAATAAAGATTTTGTTGAGATCTATATAGATGAAATGGATAAACGTAAGCAGAGAATTCGTATGACTGAATATTGCAAGAGGTTTTGTGAGAAAAACGACATTGCTACCGTTGGAATTATGGAGAAAATGTTTGCTGGTATCACTGAAGAGCAGCTAAGAATTACAATAGAGACCTTGATATTAATCGATAAGAATATGGGAAAGATGGGAGAGGATTAATTATGGATATTATTATATACGGAACACAATATGGTACAGCAAAAAAATATGCCAAGGAGCTATCTTGCAGAACAGAGATCCCTTGTGCGAGCTATGAAGAAATAAATGATATAAATATTTACAGTACTATTGTTTATATAGGCTCCCTTTATGCGGGTGGAGTTCAGGGAATGAAAAAAACGATGGCCAATTATGAGGTAGGGAAAGACAAGAAATTGATTGTCGTAACAGTTGGTCTTGCAGATCCCACAGATAATGAAAATACAGATCATATTAAAGGTGGAGTAAAGAAGCAATTGCCGGTGGGCGTTTATGAGCAAGCGACTGTTTTACATTTTCGTGGTGCAATTGATTACACAAAACTGAATTTTAAACACAAAACTATGATGGGACTTCTTGTAAGAAAGGCTAAGAATCTTCCAGAGGAAAAGAAGAATGCAGAAGTTCGTGCAATGATCGAGACATATAATCAGGTTGTTGATTTTGTTGATTATGAAAGTTTGAGTTCGATTATAGATGAGTTGAAGTGATTTGATTTTAGAAAACCCCAATCTTGCACTTTGAGATATCCTAACTTAACACTTTGGAATATCCTATATATTGACTTTGGAATATCCTTGTTTTACAATTTGAGATATCCTGAAATGTTAGGAGGAATTATTATATGATAGAGAGAAAAGCATATGCTGCACTTATGAGACTTGCAGAGCAATTCCCGGTTGTTGTCATTACAGGGCCAAGACAGAGCGGGAAATCTACACTTACAAAATATGCATTTCCGGATAAAAAATATATTTCTTTTGATGATAAGAATTTAAGAGAACTTGCAAAGTCAAATCCGGGTGATTTTTTGAAAGCATTTCCAGATGGAGTTATTATTGACGAAGCACAAAAGGTTCCTGAAATATTTGACGCTATAAAACTTATAATTGATAAAAGTGCTTACACTCCGGGAAAATATATTCTTACAGGCTCAAGTCAGTTTAGATTAAAGCAAAATATTACTGATAGTCTTGCAGGCAGAGTTGGTTTGATAAAATTGCTTCCATTTTCGATGCAAGAACTTAAAGAAGCCGGATTATTGCCAGATGAACCTTATGATATTTTCTTTAAAGGATTTTATCCACCATTGCATGATAAGGATAAGCATTTTTATTTGGATGATTGGTTTGAAAATTATATAGACACATATTTAGACTTGGATGTTAAGGATCAGATAAATGCAGATAATGTGAGTGCATTCCGAAAATTTATTCAAGTGTGTGCACTGTATAGTGGGCAGATGGTAAATTATGATAGTATATCTAGAGATATTGGGGTTTCTGCTGTAACAATAAAAAATTGGTGTTCAATTCTCGAGGCATCTTATATTATACATTTTCTTGAACCGGACAGTAATAATCTTGGAAGAACTGTTGTAAAAACTCCTAAATTGTATTTTGTTGATTCCGGATTGATGTGCTATTTGCTACGACTAGAGTCAAAAGAAGAATTATTACTTGATGACCACAAAGGTGCCGTTGTAGAAACTGCTGCTGTATCCGAATTGCTGAAAAAAAGATACAATGACGCAAAAAAAGCAAATCTGACTTATTATAGAGATAAGAATGGATTTGAGGTAGATATTATTACTGATTGGAAGAAAAATTTTGCAATAGAGGTCAAAAGTAAATCAGATGTGGAAAAGAAATTATCAACTAGTGTAAGGACATATGTCGGTTTAAGAACAGACAGTGTGCAGGGGAGTGTCTTCTATTTAGGGGATGTATCTTGCGAGATAAATGGTATAAGATACGTATCTTGGAGCGAATGGGGAAGTTAAATTTGGTTAATCAACGATACTACTGTCGAGACGTGTGTCCTACTCGTTAGGGAGTTAAACAAAGATGATAAAACGGTTTCGATAAAGGTAGATATGGGTGGAATCTCATTTGATTAAGGAGGAATAATCTTGGTAGGATTTGGTGAAAAAAACGAAGAATTTGGCAAGGTTCCACCGTCATTGATTTCTTGTGAAGAGATTATAGATGAAGAAGGATTTGCTGACAATTCTTTATTGATTAAGTTTG
>JAILOQ010000003.1 GCA_024690725.1 Lachnospiraceae bacterium | reverse complement strand
TGATCCTGCCGTTTTGCAGATGCTTTCTTAAAAGCATGCAAAAATTCGGCGCCGTCATCGGACTCACCTTGTTCTCTTCCGTTAAATACATCAGGGGCAAAGAAGGATTTGCACTCAAAAAGAGACGATAGGTTTCACTGTTCCCCTTTATCGTCAAAAGAAGCTCTTCTTTTTCCGGCTGGGCGATCTTATACACCCGGCCTCCCAAGAGTTTTTCATTCAGTTCACATACCAACGCCCGAAGCGTTATTCCGTCAAAAGCCATAATCTTCAAAAGAAAAAGCCCTGCGATCACAGGGCTTTTCGTTCTCCTTTTTTAACCGATCAACCAGTCGTACATTTCCTGATAGCTCTTTGCGGAAACCTCCCAGGAGAAGTCCGCCGCCATCGCACGGTCGATCATCTTGTTCCACTCTCTGCGTTTTTGATAATAAATGTATTTCGCATAGCGGATCGTGGCAAGCATCTCATGCGCATTGTAATTCTTGAAGCTGAAGCCCGTTCCGGTACTCTCGTATTCGTTGTAAGGCTCCACCGTATCCTTCAGACCGCCGGTCTCGCGTACGATCGGGATCGTGCCGTAGTGAAGGGCCATCAACTGGCTCAGTCCGCAAGGCTCGAATAAGGAAGGCATCAGGAATGCATCGGATGCCGCATAGATCTTATGAGAAAGCGCATCGGAATAATAGATATTCGCACTTACCTTTTCGTTGTACTTCCAGTCGAAGTGACGGAACATATTCTCGTAGCGCTCTTCGCCGGTTCCGAGGATCACGATCTGTACATCCTCCTGACACAGCTCATCCATGATATAGGCGATCAGATCAAAGCCCTTCTGATCCGTCAAGCGGGATACGATGCCGATCATGAACTTCTTCTCATCCTGCTCGAGTCCCAGCTCCGCCTGCAATGCTTTTTTGTTTTTGATCTTCTCTTTGCGGAAGTTCACCGCATTGTACGGTGCCACGATGTTCTTATCCTTTTCGGGATTGAAATCATCATAATCGATACCGTTTACGATACCGCGCAAAGAATTCGCTCTCGCATTCAAAAGTCCGTCCAGGCCTTCGCCGTAGAACTTCGTCTTGATCTCCTCCGCATAGGTCGGTGAAACGGTCGTTACCGCATCCGCATAGACGATACCGCCCTTTAAGAGGTTGGCATCTTTGTAGCTCTCCAGCTTATCAGAAGTAAAGAAGTAATCCGGAAGTCCGGTAATGCTCTTTACGGTCTGTACATCCCAACGACCCTGGAACTTTAAGTTGTGGATCGTCATAACGGACTTGATGCCGCGGAAGAATTCATTCCCCTGGAACCGCTCCTTTAAATACACCGGAACCAGACCCGTCTGCCAGTCATGGCAATGGATGATGTCCGGACGGAAGCCCAAAAGGGGAAGCGCCGATAAGGATGCCTTACTGAAAAATGCAAACTTCGTGATCTCCTCGATCACGTTATCGCTGTAGATCTTAAATCCGGTAAACATGGATTCGTTATCGATAAAATAATATGTGATCCCGTCTACCTTTGCTTCCATAATCCCGACATACTCACTCTTCCAATTGAAGTCCATATAAAAATGGGTGCGATACTTCATCTTGTCTTTGAGTTCCTGACGAATGCAGGAATATTTCGGAATCATGACACGTACATCGAAGTATTTCTTGTCCAGACACTTGGGCAAAGAACCTACGACATCCGCAAGACCACCGGTCTTAATAAAGGGAACGCCCTCGGAAGCAACAAATAAAATATTCTTCATGATACCCTCCAAAATACATGCCCCACATCTGCGCAGGGCGCTTATGGAAATTATATCACGTACTTGTGTTTTTTGAAAGATGTTTGCACAAAAAAAGACCGCCTCCGCAATCGGAAACGGTCTTTGAAATATCTGTAAGAAAAGATTACTTCGTTACGTTCTTGGTAACTACTTTCTTTGCTACTGCAACTGCTGCCTTCTTCTCAGGTTCTGCTGCCTTTACGGGCTCTGCCTTCGGTGCTGCTACTGCCTTGGGAGCTTCTGCCTTCTTAGCGGGAGCTGCTTTCTTAGCCGGAGCTGCCTTCTTAGCTGCAGGAGCCTTCTTAGCGGGAGCTTCCTTCTTTGCCGGAGCTGCCTTCTTTGCCGGAGCTGCCTTCTTAGCTGTGGTAGCCTTCTTTGCTGCAGGCTTCTTAGCTGCCGTCTTCTTTGCTACAGGCTTCTTAGCTGCTGCCTTCTTTGCCGGAGCCTTCTTTGCTGCGAATAAGCTGAACAGATATGCTGCTGCTTCGTAATCGCCGCTTACGGTCTTCTCTGCATCGTCGAAGCTCTTCTTACCTGCTACAACTGCAAGATACTCATCGCTTGCGAGATCAACATAAGCCTTAGCGCCGTCATAGGTATAACCCTCTGCTGTGGCAGCCTGCTCATTTAACTCGATGTAGAAAATGCCTTCGCCTTCGCCAAGAACCTGAATCTGGAAAGCTTCAACGCCTGTGTGATTCTTAAGATCGAACTTTGCAACTTTTGCTTTTGTGTCTTTTAAAATCTTTTCATAACTTGCCATGATAGTCGTTAACCTCCTTCTAAACAACCCTTTCATCGAATACCATTATAGAAGTATGCGAAAAATAAAGCAATGTACCTTTTTGATAAATTTTTGCTTGTTTCACAAACATATTGATACAAATTGCACATAAAAACGTATCATTTGTCAGACACTTTTTCAGTTTCCTCTAAATCAGCGTTCTTACAACCTTGGGTTTATATCCTTCTTTTTCCAGTGTCTTTAAGATCTGTTCTTTGTGCTCGCTTCCGAAGGCTTCCATGGTGATCCGAAGCTCCACGGCAGCGTTTCGGTTTGTCGATACAAACTGGTTGTGTTCCAGCTTAATGACGTTACCATTCTCCTCGGCAATGATACCGGAAACGCGATAAAGTTCTCCGGGCTTATCGGGTAAAAGAACGGAAACGGTAAAGATACGGTCTCTGAAAATAAGGCCCTGCTGTACCACGGAAGACATCGTGATGACATCCATGTTACCGCCGCTCAAAATCGATACGATCTTCTTTCCTTTGACATCCAGGTGCTTTAATGCGGCCACGGTCAGTAAGCCGGAATTCTCCACGATCATCTTGTGGTTTTCGACCATATCAAGGAAGGCCACAACGAGTTCTTCGTCATCGACCGTGATGATGCCGTCAAGATTCTCCTTCAAATACGGGAAGATCTTTGAGCCGGGTGTTTTTACCGCGGTACCGTCTGCGATCGTATTGACCGTAGGCAAGGTCGTAACCTCCCCCTTCTTCAAGCTTTCCTGTAAGCAGTTTGCTCCTGCGGGCTCCACACCGATGACCTTGATCTTCGGATTGAGCAGTTTTGTCAGTGTCGAAACACCGGTCGCAAGTCCGCCACCGCCGACAGGCACCAAAATATAATCCACCAAGGGAAGTTCCTTGATGATCTCCATGGCAATACTTCCCTGCCCCGTAGCAACCGCCGTATCGTCAAAGGGATGGATAAAGGTATAGCCGTGCTCCTCGGCCAGTTCCAACGCCTTTTCGCACGCCTCGTCATAGACGTTTCCGTAAAGCACCACTTCTGCGCCGTACCCCTTGGTACGGTTTACCTTGATGAGCGGTGTGGTCGTAGGCATGACAATGACTGCTTTGGAACCGTAACGCTTTGCCGCATAGGCGACACCCTGTGCATGGTTTCCGGCCGATGCCGTAATGATACCCTTGGCACGTTCCTCTTCCGATAAGGTGCTCATCTTATAGTAAGCGCCGCGCACCTTATATGCACCGGTAAACTGCATGTTCTCCGGCTTTAAGTACACCTTGTTCTCGGTCTGGTTGCTTAAGTACTCACTGTACACAAGCTCCGTCGGTTGTGTTGCTTCTTTTACCTTTTCGGCCGCTTCTTCAAACGCTTCCAAGGTCAACATTTCTTTTGCCATCTTTCTGCCTTCTTTCTTTTAGGCAACCGTCTCTGACGGTGTCGTATCTTTATTAAGCCTCTTCATCCTCCTCGGACAAAGAAACATCAAATAACGCATTTACGAAACTGTCCGGATCAAACTTCTGCAGATCGTCGATGCCTTCACCGACGCCGATGTATTTGACCGGGATCTGTAATTCGGATTGAATGGCTACGGCGATGCCGCCCTTGGCCGTACCGTCCAACTTTGTGATCACGATACCCGTAAGGTCCGCAACCTGCGCAAACTCTCTTGCCTGATTGAGTGCATTCTGTCCCGTGGTCCCGTCTACAACGATCAGGTTTTCTCTGTGCACACCGGGAAATTCCCGGTCGATGATACGGTTCATCTTCTCAAGTTCGTTCATCAGGTTTTTCTTATTATGCAGCCGTCCCGCGGTATCGCATAAAAGCACATCGACATTTCTTGCCTTTGCCGCAGAGACCGCATCAAACACGATGCTCGCCGGATCCTGTCCTTCGGTTCCCGCAATGATCTCCACCCCCGCACGATTCGACCATTCCACAAGCTGTTCGATCGCACCCGCACGGAAGGTATCCGCTGCCGCCATCAGTACGCGCTTGTTTTCGCTTTTCAGTTTCGATGCAAGCTTTCCGACCGTCGTTGTCTTTCCCACACCGTTGACACCGATGACCATAACAACGCTCTGCTTCTGTTCAAATTCATACGCCGTCTCACCGACCTGCATCTGTTCCTTGATGCTGTCGATCAGAAGCTTCCTGCAATCCTCGGGCTGATGGATATGCTGTTCTTTGACCGCGTCTTTTAAGCGTTCGATGATGGAGCCGGCCGCATTTACGCCGATATCGCCCATCACAAGGATCTCCTCGAGTTCCTCGTAGAATTCGTCATCGATCGTGGTGAATCCGGCAAATACCTGATCCATCCCCGCTACGATATTGTTTCTGGTCTTCGATAACCCTTCCTTTAACCGGCCGAATAATCCCTGCTTTTTGGGTTCGTCCATCGGGATCGGTTCCCCGAAACGGTCATATAACTGTTCTGCCATATTATTTCAAATCCTTATCTATCAGATCCACACTGACTAACGTGGACACACCTTTTTCCTGCATGGTGATACCGTAAAGCCGGTCGGCCTTTTCCATGGTACCGCGTCTGTGCGTGATCACAATGAACTGCGTATGCTTCGTCAGCTTGTGCAAGTATCCCGCAAACCGTCCGACGTTCGATTCGTCGAGGGCCGCCTCGATCTCGTCGAGCAAACAGAACGGCGAAGGCTTTAAGTTCTGGATCGCAAACAAAAGAGCGATCGCGGTCAACGCCTTCTCTCCACCGGAGAGCTGCATCATATTCTGCAGTTTCTTTCCGGGCGGCTGTGCGATGATACGGATGCCGGCTTCCAGAATATCCTCATCTTCCGCAAGCTCCACGGTACCTTTACCGCCGCCGAAGAGTTCCTTGAACACCTTGTCGAATTCCGTACGGATCTCGGCAAACTTCTCTTCAAACTGCTTGCGCATACTGCCATCGAGTTCCTCGATGATCCCGTTCAACTGTTTCTCTGCTTCCACCAGATCGTCATACTGTCCCTTTAAGAAGGTATAACGCTCGGATACGCTCTTATAATCTTCGATCGCGTTGACGTTGACTTCGCCCAAACGCTTGATGCCGTCTTTCACCTGTGCGGCATCACGCTTCATTACGGTCAGATCCGTCATGGTCTCATCCCGAAGTGCCGCTGCATCGGAAAGTGTGATCTCGTATTCGGACCACATATAGTTGATGCGTCCTTCGAGTTTTTCCTGCAGGGCCTGTGTCTGTGCACGCAATCGATAGGTTTCTTTGTCCAGGGAGTTTTGCTGTTCCGCCAGCTTCTCTCTGTCGTCAAAGAAGGTCTTTTGTTTCTTGGAAAGCTCTTCCTTTTCCGCGATGTCCGCTTTTAAGGAAACCGCATTTTCATCCTGCGTGGTATGACTGGCTTCGATCGTCTTTTCGAGTTCGATGATGTCCGCCTTCTTCTGCTCCACATCCTTTACGGAATTCTCGAGACTTAAGTTCACCTCGGCTAACTCTTCTTCGAACCGTCCCGCTTCGCCTAAGATACGATCCAGATTCTGCTGTTCGAAGGACTGCTTCTGGATGACCTTTTCCACCTCCAATTCCATTTCGGAATTGATGGCACTCTGCTTTTCTTCTTCGGCTCTGGTCTCTTCGAGTTCCTTCTGTAAGCGGCTGACCAGTTCCTGTGTTTCTTTTTCAAACTCCATGGAAGCGGCAAGTTCGTCTTCCGCACTCTTCTTACCTTCTGCGATCTCGGTAAGCTGCAATGCGATATCTTCCTGCTCTTCCTTCAAAGAACTGTATCCCTTGCCGGATTCGTCACGTCGCTCTTCGGCCTGGATCACATTGATCCTGGCGGTATTCTGCTCGATGAACTTCGCCTGCAGTCTCGCCTTGGTATCCTCTAAGGTACGACGTACCTTGTTTCTCTCTTCCTTGGTCTCCTCGATCTCGTTTAACAACGTATCGATGGTCATTAGGTGTTCTTTTACCTTGCTTTCGAGATCGTCCATTTCACGACGTCGTCCCAAAAGATTGGAATTGTTCTTAAAGGCACCACCGCTGATGGCACCGCCGGGTACGAGCAACTCGCCCTCGAGCGTTACCATGCGCACGCCGTAATCAAACTTTCTTGCGATCTTCACCGCATTGTCGACGTTATCCACAACGGCGATCCTTCCGAGCATCGCCTTGGCAACGTTTTTGTATTCCTTCTTGGTCGTGACAAGGTCACAGGCCAACCCGATGACACCCTTTTCCTTCAACACATCGGGCGTCTTGAATTCCTGCGGGTTCGTAATACTCGTCAGGGGCAAAAACGTGGCACGGCCGGCCTTGTTCTTCTTTAAGAAGCCGATCATCTTCTTGGCCGTTTCCTCATCATCGGTAACGATGTTCTGGATGTTTCCGCCGAGCGCCGTTTCGATGGCCGTCTCATACTTGCTCTCTGTCTTGATGATATCCGCAACAACACCGATGATACCGGCATTGTTTTTCTTCTGTTCCATGACGGCACGGATGCTTCCGCCGTATCCTTCATAACGCTCCGTTAAGTTGCTGATAGCCTCGAGTTTGGACTTAGCCTCATGGTAGAGCACCTGAGTATCCCGAAGCTTCTGATCCTTTGCGGAGAGTTCATCCGTGATCTCGTGATTGCGCTCCTCAAGTCTACTCTGCTCCTCGTCAAGGGCTTTGATCTCGTCATTGACCTTCGCAAACTGTTCTTTTAACAGGCGGATCTGCTCCTCCTGTTTTTCTTCGTCGCTCTTCGCGCGAAGGAGGCGGGAATTGAGTTCCGCTTTACGGATCTGGATCTGCTCCTGTCTGGTCTCATAACTACTCATGCGGCTCTTGATGGTCGCACGGTCGTTTAAGGCGCGGATAATGGCATTCTTGCTCTGCTCGATCTGCGTATTGGTCTCGTCGATCTTTGTCTGCAGCGCTTCTAACTTCTCGGCTGCCGTCGCCTTCTTTTCTTCCATTTCCTTTAAGGCGTCGTCAAACTTTTTCTTGCCGGTCAAGATCTCTTCTTTTTCTTTGTTCTTCGCATCGATCTGCGCCTGAATATCCGTCTGTCTGGTACGGAAATGCTCTTCGTTGCCGGAAGCCGCGGATATCTGCTCCTTTAAGACCGCGATCTGTCCCTCCAACTTGGAACGGACAACATCCGCATTGGCCAGATCGTCTCTCTCTTTTTCGATCTTTGCATCGAGTTCGTCGATCTTTAACATGATGCGATCGTACTCGATCTTGATGCTTTCGTATTTTCCTTTTGCCTTACGGAATTCTTCCTCGGCAATATCGAGCTTTTCGACCATCTGTGTATGGTCTTCGGTAAGCTTTTGGTTCTCCAGCAAAAAGACGTTGATATCCAGAGTCTTTAACTCCTCTTTCATCTTCAAATACGTCTTTGCCTTTTCTGCCTGTTTCTCCAAGGGGCCGACCTGGCGCTCAAGCTCTGCCAAAATATCCGTGATGCGGAGCATGTTTGCCTGTTCGCTCTCCAGTTTCTTTTGCGCGGTCTGCTTCCTTAACTTAAACTTCACGATACCTGCCGCTTCATCAAACAGTTCCCTGCGCTCTTCCGGTTTTCCGCTCAAGATCTTATCGATCTGACCCTGTCCGATGATGGAATAGCCTTCCTTACCGATACCGGTATCATAGAACAGCTCATACACATCCTTCAGTCGGCAGGTCGCACCGTTGATCAGATATTCACTCTCGCCCGAACGATACAGACGTCTTGCGACCGTCACCTCATCGAACGATATGGGCAAAGAATGGTCGCTGTTATCCAGGGTGATCGCCACATACGCATAGCCTAAGGGCTTGCGCAGCTCGGTTCCCGAAAAGATAACATCCTGCATGCTCGCTCCACGCAGCTGTTTGATCTTCTGTTCTCCCAAAACCCAGCGCACCGCATCGGCAACGTTACTCTTACCGGATCCGTTCGGACCTACGATGCCCGTGATACCGGGATGGAACTCAAACAATATTTTATTCGCAAAGGATTTAAATCCGTGAACTTCGATACTTTTTAAATACATTGTTAAAACCTTTATATCCGCCCGTTATCAAGCGCATCGAATGCGGCCTGCTGTTGCGCGGACTTTTTATTCTTTCCCTCTCCTACACCGATCACGTGGCCGTTCAGTCTCGCCTCCACAACAAAGCGCTTGTCATGCTCCGGGCCTTCTTCTTTGATCAGTTCATATTCTAAAACTGCCGTTTTCATCTCCTGTACCTTTTCCTGGAGAATGGATTTGGCATCGTAAAACAGTCGTTTTTTGTCCAGGTCGTTTAAGACAAAGGTGTGAATGAAACGTCTGGCTTCATCGATCCCGCCGTCCAGATAGATCGCACCGATCACAGCCTCCACAGCATCCGCGATGATGGACTCTCTGCAGCTTCCGCCGCTGTGTGCCTCGCCGCGCCCAAAAACCATAAACCCGCCAAGGTCTAAGTCCCGCGCTGTGATAGCCAGCGCCTGTTCGCATACCGCTGCGGCTCTTAACTTCGTAAGCTTCCCCTCGGGCTCTTTCGGATAGGCATGGTAAAAATAGTCACTGCTGACCATCTCCAGCACCGCATCACCCAAATATTCCACACGTTCATAGTGCGGAAACCGATTCATCTTCTGTTCGTTACTGAAAGAACTGTGCGTCATGGCCTGACGCAAAAGCGAGATATCCTTAAAGTGATATCCGATCCGCTCCTCGAGTTCACCCAGTCTCTCATAGTATTCCATGTCGTTTCCCGTCTCAAGGAAAAAGCCCTTGCGGGCCTTCCTTATTTCTTCTTCGCTTTAATGTATTCCACGGCTTCGGCTACGGTCTTAATGTCCCGCAGCTGCTCCGGTACCACTTCGATCTCAAAGGTCTCTTCCATCTGCAAAAGAACCTGATACATATCCAAAGAATCCGCACCGAGATCTCCTTCGAAGGTCGACTCCGGCGTTACTTCATCCGGATAGACACCGAGGATCTGCACGAGGATCTTTCGTAATTCCTCAAACTCCATATCCTGTCTCCTTATGTAGTTACCGCTCTCTACTCTTCTGCGGATGTGGGAGAAAACTCCTCCCGGATCTTATCTGTTACATGCTGCTCGGCAAAGGTTGCACACTGGAAGATACTGTTTCTGATGATCTTCGCCTTGGAGTTTCCGTGTGTCTTTACCACAAGACCGTTCAAGCCGAGCATCGGCGCTCCGCCGTACTGATCGATATCGAACTCCTTCATGGTCTCTTTTAATGCACTCTTAATAAGAAGTGCACCGATCTTGGTCTTGAGATTCTTCATCAGGGTGCCTTTGATCTTCTTTAACAACAAAGCTCCCACACCCTCATAGGTCTTAAGGATCGCATTTCCGGTAAATGCTTCACAAACCGCCACATCACAGGCGCCTTCCGGAATGCTTCTGGCCTCTACGTTTCCGATAAAATTGATATCCGTACATTCTTTTAACAGGGGATAGGTCTCTTTGGTCAGGGCATTTCCCTTCTCTTCCTCTTCGCCGTTGGATACCAGTGCCACGCGCGGATTCTTGATCCCGACAACACTCTCCATATAAATGGAACCCATCTTTGCAAACTGTACCAGATGAGACGGACGTGCATCGACATTCGCACCGCAGTCGATCAAAAGACATACACCGGTCGCCGTGGGAATGAGCGGCGCCAAAGGAGAACGCTCCACACCCTTGATCCTTCCGACCAAAACGGTGCCGCCG
Organism: Lachnospiraceae bacterium; assembly: GCA_024690725.1. GTDB lineage: Bacteria > Bacillota > Clostridia > Lachnospirales > Lachnospiraceae > UBA2882. Next base: position 1,278 of record JAILOQ010000003.1, on the reverse strand, counting down.
ACCAGATTGGCTCCGGTGGAACCGGCAGACACATAACCGTGCGTCTTCCCTTCCTTGGTCATCTGCATACCTTTTACTATAGAAGAATCCTTTTTCTTACGGATCGCATTGACAGGTGCCTCCGCCATTTCAATGACATCGGTACAGTTTACGACCTCTACCCGGTCTTTGTCATAGGTATATTTGGAAAGTTCTGCATTTACGGCATCTTCCTGCCCCAAAAGCACAACCTTGATATTCTCTTTTTCATTGATGGCATCGACAGCGCCTTTTACGATCTCGGCCGGTGCATAATCACCACCCATCGCATCCACTGCGACACTTACAAATTCTGCCATGTATAATCCTCCCATTCCCTTTGTATATGCGCATTTTCCGCACATTCCGCAAAGTGCGCAAAATCAAGGCACCTACCATCATACTAAAAAGGTACAAAAAAATCAAGCCACCGGAATTCCGGTGGCCGTCTTTTCAATCACACTTCATTACTCAACGGTAATGATTTCTTTCTGGTTGTAAGAGCCGCATGCCTTACATACTCTGTGAGGTACCATCAAAGCACCGCACTTGCTGCACTTTACCAATGTAGGAGCATTCATTTTCCAGTTTGCTCTTCTCTGATCTCTTCTACCCTTGGAAGACTTATTCTTAGGACAAATAGCACCCATCTTTACACCTCCTTATAAGATTATTAGATGAATGGCGGTTTCCCGCTTTAATCTTTTTTGTTACTGTTTCAATGAAATATTTGACAGCGCCGCCCATCTCGGGTCGGGAACGAAGGTATCGCAACCGCAGTCGCCTTCATTCAGATCCTTGCCGCAATTCGGACAAAGTCCTTTGCAATCTTCCTTGCATAAAATCTTGGCCGGAAAATTCACCAATATTTCATTTGTGATGAGAAGCTCGGTATCCAGCTTGGCGTCATGCCAAAAGGGTTGTTCATCGCCGGTCTGCCTGTCCGCGTTCTCTTCTCTGACATTCTCATCGATCAGCACCGGAACATCGATATCGACCCGCTTTAAGCAACGGTCGCAACGACATTGCAGTCGGATGCTTCCTTTTCCTTCGATCCTCGCCTCGCCCTTTGCCGTGTTCGTAAACACAAAAGCGATCGGTTCGTCGGAAAGTACCTTGCAGTTCACGCCGTCTTTTTGAAAGAAGGCTGCTTCATACGGTACGGAAAGAGATTCAACCTTTCCTTCTTCCGATAAGATGTCTGTCAAATTACGCAGCATAGCACGCTCCTATCCACACTTAAACGATTATACATAAGGA
>JAILOQ010000176.1 GCA_024690725.1 Lachnospiraceae bacterium | reverse complement strand
CGCGTCGATGCATTCTGATAAACGCCCGCCGAATCCACCAGATCCATGAAATGCTCTGCCGTTTCGGCATTTTCCGTGATGATCGCATCGGTGTGATGCGAACCGAACCGGTTGATATGTGCGATCGCTTCATCGACGTTTGCGACCAGCTTCACACTCAACGTCAATTCCAAATATTCCTTATGGAACTCTTCCTCGTCCATCTTTTCCGCATCGATCAGAGCAGCCACCTCATCGGTACCGCGAAGCGCCACGCCCGCCTCTTTTAAGGCTTCCGCCAATTTCGGCAAAGCGGATTCCGCGATATCACGATGCACGAGTAACGTTTCTGCCGCATTGCAGGCTGCCGTATACTGCGTCTTGGCATCTACCAAGATAGGAACCGCCTTATTTAGATCGGCATCCTTATCCACATATACATGGCAAACGCCGTCCGCATGTCCCATCACGGGAATCTTTGTATTGTTCATGATATATTGCACAAATGCGTTGGACCCGCGCGGGATCAACAGATCCACATCCCGGTCGCACTGCAAAAGTTCATCGATCTCGCTGTGAGCGGACGCCTGCAAGAGACACCCTTCGGGAAGGCCTGCCGCCGTGCATGCCGCATAGATCTTGTCAAACAACACCTTATTGGTCGCGGCCGTCTCCTTTCCACCCTTTAACACGGCGCAGTTTCCGCTTTTGATACAAAGCGTCGAGATCTGCACGAGTGCATCGGGGCGCGCCTCAAAGATCACGCCGATCACGCCGATGGGACAGCTGACCCGTACAAGACGCAATCCTTCGTCGAGTTCCCGGTCAAGTTGCTTTTTCCCGATCGGATCCGGCAATGCCGAAAGCTGCTTGATGCCTTCCAATACGCCGGCCAGTTTTCCCTCGTCAAACTTCAGGCGCTTGACGACCGCCTCGGAAATGCCTGCTGCCTTTGCGTTCTCAAGATCCGTATGATTTGCCGCAAAGATCTCTTCTTTTCCCTCTTCCAGCGCCTTTGCGATGGCGGAAAGTGCGGCGTTACGAAGTGCTTCGCTGCTGCTTGCCATGTAAGGCGAAGCCAGTTTCATTTTATGTACTTCGGTTTTGATGCTCATCCTACATTCCTTTCGTTAGCCTCTGCTAACTTATTGATATACCGTGATCTGATAATTCGCTTCGAACTTCCCGTCGGGCGCCAGATTATTGCTGTATTCTCGATCCTTTAACTCCCCTTCGAAATCAGCCCGGTCGGCTCTTCCGTACCACGGCTCGATGCACACGAAGGGTGCATTCTTTTTCGGAGGCGACCAGATCCCGACAAGCGGCGAAGAAAAGTCCACATCCACAAATCTCTTTCCTTCTTCATCCTCCAGCAAAATACTCTGTGTCTGATTGTTCTCGATCACCAATGCATCCTCGTCGAACAATTCCGCATGTAATATCAGATTGCCCTTCTCCGTTTCGATCGTCTTGGTACGGTCCGTCAGTACGCCGTTTTCCAAAATACCGGAGGTCAAAGGATTTACCGTATCAAACACCATGCGATCGATCCCGAGACTGCATCGGAACGCCGGGTGCGCGCCGATGGAAAAGAACATATCCTCATCTCCGGTATTCTCCACGCGCCAGATCACGTTCACCGTATTTTCCAAAAGCTCGTATCCTACCACCAGCTTGAAATGAAACGGATACTTCTTTAACGTCTCTTCATTATCCGTCAGCACAAAAAAGATCTCGTCTTCCGTCTGACTCTCCAAGGTAAAATCCATATCTCTGGCAAATCCGTGCTGGCCCATTTCATATGTCTTTCCCTTATGCGTATACCTTCCGTCCTTAAATGCACCGACTACGGGGAAAAGAACGGGACTCGTCCGGGCCCAGAACCGCTTATCCGCCTGCCACAGATATTCCCTGCCGTTATCCACATCCTGAATGGATCTTAATTCGGCACCGTGCGCGGATACCTCCACCTTGATAAACTCATTTTTTAATACATAGTTCTCCATTTGCTTCCCTCTTTTTATTGATTCTGCTTTGCGGCCTTCAACAAATGCTTCGCCAGAACGGAGGTCGTCACACTTCCCACCCCTCCGGGTACGGGCGTGATCAGGCTCGTCTTTTCGCAAACGCTGTCAAAATCCACATCGCCGCAAAGATTTCCCTCGGCATCCACATTGATCCCGACATCGATCACGACCGCTCCGTCCGAAACGTGCTCGCTTCCGATCATCTTCGCCACACCTGCGGCGGCAACAAGGATCTCCGCCTGTCTGCAACAGCCTTCTACATCCTTCGTCCGCGTATGACAGACCGTGACCGTTGCATTCTTCTTCATCAAAAGCATCGTCACGGGCTTACCGATCACAAGACTTCTGCCAACGACCGTCACGCGCTTTCCCGTAGGATCGATCCCGGCATGATCCAGCATCTCAACGACCGCTTCCGCCGTACAGGGCGCATACCCCGAGGCATCGGCCGCATAGACCTTGGCCTGATTGACGGGGCTGATCCCGTCCAGATCCTTCTTCGGATCGATGGCGCATTCGATCGCCTTTTCATCCAAGTGCTTCGGCAGCGGCTTAAACAGTAAGATCCCGTCGATCTCCGGATCCTCGTTTACTTTTTGAAACTCCCGCATGAAATCGTCCTGCGTGATATCCGTGGGAAAAGAAAATACGGTTGCCGCAAATCCGACCTTCTCCATCTTTTTCAGCGCACCGCGTTCATAAGCCAGATCGTCCGGCTTTTCCCCGACGCGCACGATCCCAAGATGCGGAGCTCGCGCCAATTCCTTTGCTTCTTCGATCAGTTTTTCGTTGATGGCATTTGCCACCTGAATACCTTTTAAAATTTCCATAGTTCGATTTTAACACCTTTTCCTTTATTTATCCACGAATTGCTTTTACTACCGCAGCATAGGTTTCTTTTACCAGGACATCTGACTCCCGGATCAGGGCATCTGCCTTTTCTTCCAGTGCGATCGCTGTCTCCCGATCCTTCATTAACTTGGTATTGATATAGACGTTTAAAGAAGCGCTCTGCATGGCTGCGCCCAGACATTGTGCGGCCACACCCGCATCGCTTATTGCAAGGCGTGAACCGATCTCGGCCACGCGCGCCGTAAGACGGATCGCCTCCATGATCTTTTCCATCATGGTAAGCGGTGCCGTTGCCGCCGTAACCAACGCCTCTGCCATCACTTCCTCGCGATGTGCCTGCTCTTCGGGGGTATCCTTCGGAAGACCGTAAGCCTGACTGAGCGGATAAAACGCCTCGGCATCCTTATCCATCGCATCCAAAAGATCTTTGGTAAGTGCCGAAAATGCCGGGATCAACCGCTCGATCTCATCCTGGTATGCGGCATATTTCTTTTTCCCGGTGGTAAGACTCAATACCATGTTGCTGAGGCTCGAACCGATCGCCGCAACTAACCCTGCAGCTCCTCCGCCGCCCGGAACCGGTGCGCTGCAGCTGAGTGCTCCCGTAAAGTCTTCGATGGTCTGCGTTGCAAATCTTTCTTCCATTGTATCCTCCTCTTTCGTAGACAGAAAGACCGCAGCTATACACTGCGGTCGATATGTACGTTATTTCATTTCTTATTCCGCCGTCTCCTGCGCTTCGGTCGCTTCCGTATCCGCCGCGCCGACCGTATAAGCCTTATATAAGGCCACATGATCGTAAATGCAGCGCCAAGAACTTGTGGAACCACCGGTCACGCAAATGTATTCCGCACCGTTTCCGTCCGTTCCGAAGCTGACCGCACAACTGCCGGATTGTACCACATATCCGGTCTTGCCGCCTACCACGGTTCCACCGCAATCCTTATCCTCGATCCTGCGCAAGAACCAGTTGGAGATCGTGATGCCTTCCGGATGCTGCTCCGTTGCCGTTGTCGTATATACATGCGTGGAAAGCACTTCCCTGCACAAGGGATTGTCCATCGCCGCTTTCATGATCACGGCCATATCGTAAGCCGTGCAATAGTGGTTATCGTTATATGTTCCGATACAGTTCGTAAAATGCGCCGTATCGTTGAGTCCGAGCTCTGCGAGCTTCTGGTTCATCAGTTCCACGAAGTGTTCCTGATCGCCGGCCACGTAATTCGCAAGCGCAAGTGCCGCATCCGCACCGGAAGGAAGGATCGTTCCGTACAAAAGGTCCTTGACCGGAACCGTCTCATCCTGCGCAAAACCGACAACGCTACAGTCGTTGCTGTAGGTGTAGTCCGTGATATCGATCGTAATGGTCACTTCATCGGAAAGATTTGCTTCCGTCAAATGCTCCGTTGCCACCAAAAGCGTTAATACCTTGGTCATCGATGCCGGAACCATCCGGGCGTTCATCTCGCGATTGGCAATGACCTCATTGTGCGCCAGATCCACGAAGCATACGTAAGAGCTGACCACTTCCCCGGGAATTGCCTGCGGTGTCGCGGATAACTGCGCGGTTAACACACCACCGGGAGCCGCCATCACGGGATCCTGTGCTTCCTGTACTTCTTCTTCGGGCGGATCGATCGGATTCCCTTCCGCGTCCACACGGATCATTTCGATCCCGCCTTCCGCTTCTTCGAGATCCGCGACGTTTGCAACCTCTTCCTCGCCCGATTTATGCATAGACTTTACCGAAAGAGCAACGATCCCCGCAAAAAGAAGGAACACAAACACGGCTACGATCCTTCGATAGATCATGGCCTTTCTTTGCTTTCTCCTGCGTTCTTCGATCCGGCGTCTGCGCGCCGCACGCCGTGCCTGATATTCCTCATCGGTTTCTTCGTCTTCCCACGTAATGGGCTCAACCGAAGAAGGCTGCACAGTTCTCTTCATCGATACAACGTTAATTACATCAATCGAATTGTCCAAAATCTTTTCCCTTTACTATCAAGATATTCCAAAAAAATAAAAATCCCACGCAATATATTGTAGCATACGTTTCCCTTTTCCACAATATCATATCCGCACGGTTTCCGCATCGGATAAAACATGTTTGGAATATAAGATCAGGGTGTCCCCCGCGCATAAAACCGTCTCTTCCTGCGGCATAACGGTCCGGTTCTCCCGCTTGATGCCGACAACAATGGTCTGCTTGGAAATATCGAGATCCCGGATCTTTTTACCGACCCAGGGATGATATTCCTTGATGATGAGTTCCTTCAGATTGATATCGTTCGGTCCTTCGTAATCCCTCGCACCGAGGACCACGATATCCTTATCCCTGAGCACGATCCGCTTCTTGGGCGCGATCACCTCTTCGTCCCGCTGCACCGCCACGATGAGAACGTCATTGGGCAGATCGACCTCATGGATCATCTTTCCGACCCAGGGATCGGTCCTGCGGAGATTGATCTTGATATAGTTTAGCGCCAGCTCCGTGGAATGCTCGTAGCTGCGCGTGATCTTTGCCTGCTGTTCGATAAAGCCCGCGGAAATGATACCGGTCGGGATCGCGACCAGCCCCACTCCGAGGAAGGAAATGAAGATTGCCAAAAGCTGTCCGATGGGCGTGATCGGGTAGATGTCACCATATCCCACCGTAAGCAGCGTCGACGTCGCCCACCAGATACCGGAAAACGCATTTGCAAACACGTCCGGCTGCGCCTCATGCTCGAGAGAGTACATGCAAAGGCTCGAAGCGACCATCATGATAAAGATGATGAACATGGAACTGAACAGCTGCTGCCTTTTATTCTTCAGTACCGCCGTGATCACACCCAAAGAATCGTAATATGCATTGACGCGGAACAGCTTAAAGAACCGCATCAGACGGAAGATACGGAAGGTCGCCGCACCTGCCGGGAAAAAGAAGGGCAGATAATACGGAAAGACACTGAGCCAGTCGATCACACCGGAAAAGGAGATCAGATACCGCCCCGCCGCCTTAGAGATCCGCTCGTTGGGATAGAGGAATTCGCTCGTCCACAACCGGAGCACGAAATCCACGGCAAAGAACGCGACCGTAACGGCCTCCAGTGTTTTTAACACATCGCCGAAGCGCGCCATGAAATTGTCGTAGGTCATCATCACGCTCGTCACAATGTTTAGGACGATCAACGCGATGTTTACAACGTCATAAAGCCGGCTTGCGGTATCTACCGTATAGCCGACTTCAATGATCTGAAAAACACGTCGTTTCAACTTCTCATAAGAAGACATTTCTTTTTCCATATGTTCCCCTATTCAAGCTCAAATGCACCGGTATAAAGTCTGTAGTACGTACCCTTCATATCGATCAGTTCATTGTGCGTGCCGCGCTCGATGATACGCCCGTGGTCAAGCACCATGATGGCCTCCGCATTGCGGATCGTGGAAAGTCTGTGGGCGATCACGAACACCGTTCTGCCCTTCATGAGATTGTCCATGCCCCGCTGTACCAGTGCCTCGGTACGGGTATCGATCGACGAGGTCGCCTCATCCAATATCATAACGGGCGGATTCGCAACCGCTGCCCGGGCGATCGAGATCAGCTGTCTCTGTCCCTGTGACAGGCTCGCTCCGTTCCCTGTTATCATAGTATCATATCCGTCGGGAAGACGGGTAATAAAATCATCGGCATTTGCCAACTTGGCAGCCGCAATACACTCTTCATCCGTGGCATCGAGCTTTCCGTAGCGGATATTTTCCATCACCGTTCCGGTAAAGAGATTGACATCCTGAAGTACGATCCCCAAAGATCTGCGCAGATCCGGCTTGTGGATCTTATTGATATTGATCCCGTCATAGCGGATCTTCCCGTCCTCGATATCGTAAAACCGGTTGATCAGGTTCGTGATCGTGGTCTTGCCGGCACCCGTGGCACCCACAAACGCGATCTTCTGTCCCGGCTTTGCGTAAAGCGAAACATCCGTTAACACCTGCTTCTCCGGCACATAGCTAAAGTCCACCATATCCAGCACGATATCACCCGTAAGCTTCGTATAGGTCAAGGTTCCCTCCGCCTTATGCGGATGCTTCCATGCCCAAATCCCCGTTACTTCCTCGGTCTCCGTGATATTCCCGTTTTCATCTTCTTTTGCATTGACGAGGGTGACATAGCCCTCATCCACCTCCGGCTCCTCATCGATCAGATCAAAGACGCGGGACGCGCCGGCCAGCGCCATGGCGATCTGCGGGATCTGCATGGAGATCTGTCCGATCGTCTGGGACAACTGTCTGCAGCAGCCAAGGAAGGTAATGATGATACCCGCCGTAATAGCGCCCATTCCGGAAAATCCTACGTTCGTCACACCGGCATAGATCAAGGAAACACCGAATACCGCCAAAAGAACATACATCAGATTTCCGATGTTTGCCAAGATCGGCATCAGCACATTACCGTTTCTGTGTGCCTCGGTTCCGTCGTGGCAAAGCTGTTCGTTTAACACATCAAACTCTTCTTTGCACGTTTCCTCGTGGTTAAAGACTTTCACGACCTTAAGGCCGTTCATCATTTCCTCGACATAGCCCTCACACTTGGCAAGGGACTTCTGCTGTGCCATCATGTATTTCGCACTCGCCCCGCCGAACTTCGTCGTCACAAGGAACATGACGATCAAAAAGACGATCACGGCAAGTGTCATCCACAGACTGTAATAGAGCATCATGGAAAAGGTCGCGACGATCGAAAGGGATGACGTGATCACCTGCGGCAAGCTCATGCCAATGAGCTGTCGGACCGTATCCGTATCATTCGTGTAGGTACTCATGATATCGCCGTGCGCATGGGTATCAAAATACCGGATCGGCAAGGTTTCCATCTTCTCAAACATCTTCACACGCAGCTTTTTCAGTGTCCCCTGCGTGATGATCGCCATCAGACGCGCCTGGATAAACGCCGCAAGTATACCGAACACATAGATCGTCGCCATCGTGACGATCATACGCGTCAGATCTCCGATCACGGAATCAAGTCCGCTCTCCAATCCCGGCGTGATACACTCATCGATGATCCTCTGCAAGAAGACGGATGCAATGACGTTAGCAACACCGCTGAACAAAACGCAGACCAAAACCACGATCAAACGGAATCCGTAATCTTCCCATACGTAACGAAAGAGTCGTTTAAAGGTACCCTTTTTGGCTTTTTGTCCGAAATTCTGCTTTCTGATATCTCTGGCCATTTATACCGCCTCCTTTCCCTTGGTCTGGGATTGGAAGACCTCGTAATAAATACCCTTCTTTTCCAGTAATTCTTCATGTGTGCCCTGCTCTGCGATCATTCCGCCCTCCATGACGAGGATCATATCCGCATCCTGCACACTCGCCACGCGCTGTGCAATGATCAGCTTCGTGGTCTCCGGAATCTCTTTTTTAAATGCACTTCGGATCAGGGCGTCCGTCTTGGTATCCACGGCTGACGTGGAATCGTCTAAGATCAGGATCTTCGGCTTCTTTAACAGGGCCCGCGCAATACAAAGCCTCTGCTTCTGTCCGCCGGAGACGTTCACACCGCCCCGTTCGATCACGGTATCGTATCCGTCCGGAAACTGCTCGATAAATTCCTCGGCCTGTGCCAGACGGCAAACCCGCTTCATATCTTCATCACTCGCCCCGGGATTTCCCCAGCGCAGATTGTCTTTGATGGTACCTGAGAAAAGAACGTTCTTTTGCAAGACGACGGAAACTGCATCCCGCAAGCTCTCCAGGTCGTAGTCCCTGACATCCACTCCGCCGACCTTCACGCTTCCTTCCGTAACATCGTAAAGACGGTTGATCAGCTGGATCAGACTGGTCTTGGATGAACCCGTTCCGCCGATGATCCCGACAGTCGTACCGGAAGGGATCGAAAGCGTGATATCCGAAAGCGCCGGTTTTTTGCTCTTCTCATTATATTTAAAAGATACATTTTCAAATTCAATGGAGCCGTTTGCGACTTCCGTCTTTCCGTTTTCGGGACTTATGAGATGACTCTCGTGATCCAATACTTCCGAAATACGGTTCGCGCTTTCTTCCGCCATACTCATCATAACGAAGACCATGGAAAGCATCATCATGGAAGAAAGGATCTGGATCCCGTAGGTGATCAGACTGCTGAGTTCGCCCGTGGAAAGCACGGTCCCGCCGGAAGCGATAATAAGTTTTGCACCGAGAAAGCTGACAAGGAGCATCGCCGTGTAAATACAAAACATCATGATCGGCTGGTTTAAGGCAATGATCTTTTCCGCATAGGTGAAGTCAAAGCGAACTTCCTCCGCCGTCGCACCGAACTTCTTCTTTTCGTAGTCCTCACGTACAAAGCTTTTAACCACACGGATGCCGGCCACATTTTCCTGAACGGAATTGTTCATGGCATCGTATTTTTTGAAGATCCGCTTAAAAATCCCGATGACCTTGCGGATCAGGAAAAATGCGACAATGCCAAGCACAGGGATGATGCCGATAAAGATCAAAGACATCTTCACATTGATCAGCATACTCATGACCACCGAAAAGATGAGCATGAGCGGTGTGCGGACCGCAATACGGATCACCATCTGGAATGCATTTTGCACATTGGTGACATCCGTCGTCATACGCGTAACCAGAGAGGATACGGAGAATGCGTCAATATCCGAAAAGCCGAAGGACTGCACCTTGTAAAACAGATCATGGCGCAGGTTCTTCGCAAAGCCGGCCGATGCGATTGCCGCATTTATCGCAGACATCACACCGCAAAACAAGGACGCAAATGCCAGCACGACCAGGATCCCGCCGTAATACAGGATCGGTTCCATCTTCGTCGTCCCGATGCTGTTGATCAGCTTCGCCATGACAAACGGAAGGATACACTCCAGTACCACCTCCATCGCCACATAGCTTGGCGTCAGGATCGTCGCCTTCTTATATTCTCTTACACATCCGAGCAATCTTTTGATCATACTTCTGCCTCTTCTTCTGTCTCAAGGATCAAATCCTCGTCTCTTACCACACGAATATCCTTTCTGTTAAATATATCATAGATGACCGGTACGACAAACAAGGTCATCAAGGTCGCATAACTCAGACCGCCGATACAAACCACGGCCACCGGCTGCATCATCTCACTTCCGACTTCACGGCTGAGTGCGATATCAAATAAGCCCAAGATCGTTGTCAGTGTCGTCATCAGGATCGGTCGCATTCTGGTCTTTCCGGCTTCGATGATCGCTTCTCTCTTCTCCATGCCTTCTTTTCTCAGCTGGTTGATAAAGTCTACGAGCACGATACCGTTATTTACGATGATACCGCTCAACATGACGAAGCCCATCATGGAAACGATGGAAATGTTCATGTTGCAGATCAACAGTCCAAGGAAACCTCCGGTAAATGCCAGCGGGATCGTAAAGATGATGATGAACGGTCCCTTTAAGGACTGGAACTGTGCCACCATTACGAGGTATACCAAAACGATACCCAAAAGGATCATCAAAACAAGGTCCTTCATGGCATCCATGATGGCTTCGTTCTGACCGTCATATTCGATGCGCATGCCCTTGGGAAGTTCCAAGCGGTTTAAGGCTTCTTTTACATCTTCCGTTACCAGCGTGACATTGTACCCCTGTCCGATCGCAGAGGAAATCTGCATATATCTGCGCTGATCGTTACGGCTGATCGTCGGCAGACTCTCACTTTCTTCAAAGTCTGCGATATCCTTCAGATAAACCGTACTTTCCTCACCGGCCTGATTCTTCACAGTGAACTTATGATTTCGCACATCCCGTAAGGATGTATCTTCTTCGTCTCCCTCTTTGACCACAACATCATAGGTGTTGGTATCCATGATAATGCTCGTCGCTGTCTTCTCTGTCGTCATCGATGCAGACAGCTCTTTATATACCTGTGCCACCGTAAGACCTTTTGCCATGGCACGTTCTTTGTCCACGACGACTTTGTAGGTCGGTGTCGCTTCTTCCATTCCGTCACTCACATCTTCGGTACCGGGAACATCATCCACGATCTTTGCGATCTTCGTGGCGGTTTCCTGCAGTAACTCACTGTCATCACCATACAGATAGAGGGTGACACCGTTTCCGCCGAGTGCCGACATCATGGAACTCATACTGCCCGTATCCACATCGATCGTGCAGTCATAGGTCTCACCCAGCGCCTCGATCTTTTTGGCAAGGGCCAGTGTATCGATCTTCTCATCCTCCGTGAGCATGATATACAAAGAGGAGGAATATCCCTCGGACGCACCGCCCGAACCCATCGAACTCATACTCATGATACTCAATCCGCCGCCGGTTCCTTCTGCCATTGCACCGACGCTGACAACACCGTCCATTTCTTTTACATCGTCTACGACCAGATTGGAAACACTTTGCATATCCTGAAAACTTGCCTCTTCCGGCATGGTGATCGATGCGGAAACCTGATTGGTCGACATCTCCGGCATAAAGATGAAACCTTTTGCGATAATGCCAAACGCACTCATTACCAAAAGTGCAAATGCGATCAAAAGTGTCACCGGTTTAAACCGTAATGCGATCGCAAGTACTTTTTCATATACGATCATCAACCGATCCATGATCGGAGATTTCTTTTCTTTTGTATGTTTCAAAAGCCCCTGACTCATCGCCGGTACCAGTGTCAAGGAAACCGCAAGCGATGCAAGCAGGGAATATGCAATGGTAAGTGCCAGATCCTGGAAGATCTGTCTGGTCAGTCCTTCCACGAAAATGATCGGCACGAATACGCAGATCGTGGTAAGGGTGGAACTGACAACGGCTCCCGCCACCTGTCCGGCACCGGCCACCGCCGCACGAAGCGGCGTCTCGCCTTTATGGATCAGGCGGTATGTATTTTCAATAACAACAACCGAGTTATCTACCAGCATACCGACAGCGATCGCAAGACCGGACATCGAGATCATATTTAAAGTGATTCCCGAAAAGTACATAAGTACAAATGCAAAGATGACACTGATCGGGATGGAACACAAGGTGATAAAGGTCGGGCGGATATCCTTTAAGAAAAGGAAGAGGATGATCACCGCGAATAAAGCTCCCAAAAGCAAACTCTTTAAGATCGCATTGATGATCATATAAATATAATCGCCCTGATTCATCATCGTGGAATAATGGAAGCCTTCATATTCCTCGGTCAGCGCATCTAACTTCTCGGTCAGATTGTTGCAGGCGGCAGCCGTAGGCGTCGTGGACTGCTTGGTAAAAGAAAGCATGACACCGTTCGTTCCGTCGATGTTTGCATATACACTGTCGGAATTATCCGAGATAAACACATCTGCCACATCCGAAAGATAAATGGGATCCAACCCTTCCATGTCCATATCTACCAAAAGAAGGTTTTCGATCTCCGTATCATCCGCCAGTACATCACCTACGTTTACCATATACTGCACACCCGCATCGGTTACGTAACCGGCAGGCATGGAGAAGTTCTGTGCAAACAGGATCTGTGACACCATATCCATTGTGATGATATTGTCCAGATCTGCCTGTTTGTATGCGGCTTCTTTTCCGTCCTCGTACTGCTTCAAACCTTCTTCGAGCTGACTGCTGGCAGCATTTAACTGACTCTCTCCGACCAGCATCTGCGTCGTCGCATCACTCAACTGAAAGATCATGGTGGTCTGCTGCTGCGTTAACATCGCCTGCGCCTCAGCTAACTGCATCTCTCCCGCTTCGATCTGTGCCAGGCCGTTTTCCAGTTGTGCGATCCCGGCATTGATCTGTGTCAGACCGTTTTC
>JAILOQ010000174.1 GCA_024690725.1 Lachnospiraceae bacterium | reverse complement strand
AATCACGGTGTACCGTTCCGTGATGCACATGGGATCATCGGACGACTGGTGTTATACTGCATCGAGCAAAAGAAAGCCATTTTGGATCTTTCGATGGAAGAGTTCAAAGAGATCAGTGAGGTATTTGAACCGGACATCTACGATGCGGTCAGCTTAAAGACCTGTGTGGAGAAACGCCTTACGATCGGCGCTCCCGGCAAACAGGCCATGGAGCAGGTAATACAGATGGAAAAAGAATATCTGGCAAGCGACTGGAAGGATAAGTTCCGGATTTACTAGACGTTCTTTTTACAATAAAGCAAGAAATGAGGAGAGAATTATGAGCGAAAAATTGAGAGTCGGAATTTTAGGCGGTACCGGTATGGTAGGACAGAGATTTATTTCTCTTTTGGAGGATCATCCCTGGTTTGAAGTGACTACCATTGCAGCTTCCCCCAGATCCGCAGGAAAGACCTACGAAGAGGCAGTCGGCGGAAGATGGAAGATGGATACTCCCATGCCCGAAGCCGTAAAGAATATAGTTGTAAAAAACGTAAATGAAGTGGAAGCCGTAGCAGCGGATGTGGATTTTGTATTCTCGGCGGTCGATATGACCAAAGAAGAGATCCGTGCGATCGAGGAGAGCTATGCAAAGACCGAGACTCCGGTTGTTTCCAATAACTCCGCACATCGTTGGACTCCCGATGTACCGATGATCATTCCGGAGATCAATCCGGAGCATACCGATGTTATTGCGGCACAAAAGAAACGTCTCGGTACCGAGCGCGGATTTATTGCGGTTAAGCCGAATTGCTCCATTCAGTCTTATGCTCCCGTGCTTTACGCATGGCGCGAGTATGAGCCCTACGAAGTGATCGCTACCACCTATCAGGCGATTTCCGGTGCCGGTAAGACCTTTAAGGATTGGCCGGAAATGAACGGAAACGTGATCCCTTACATCGGCGGCGAGGAAGAAAAGTCTGAAAAGGAACCGCTTCGTATCTACGGTAAGGTGGAAAACGGCGTGATCGTGCCGGCAGAGTCTCCGAAGATCTCCTGTCAGTGCATCCGTGTGCCCGTTTTGAACGGACATACCGCAGCCGTATTTGTAAAGATGAAAAAGAAAGCAACCAAGGAAGAACTGATCGAGAAGCTTGTGAAGTTCTCCGGTGAGCCGCAGGCACTTTCTTTGCCCAGTGCGCCGAAGCAGTTTATTCAGTACATGGAAGAAGACAACAGACCGCAGGTAACTCAGGATGTGGATTATGAGCGCGGCATGGGCATTTCCATCGGTCGTTTGAGAGAAGACACCATTTACGATTGGAAGTTCGTGGGTCTGTCCCACAACACCGTGCGCGGTGCGGCAGGAGGAGCCGTTCTTTGCGCAGAACTGTTAAAGGCGAAGGGATTTATCAATAAAAAGTAAGATTTTGGGAATGAAATAACAACAGATTGGGGTCGAACATGGAGGATTTACAGTTTCAGTTAGACATGATGCGTGCGCTGAATCAGCAGTTGGACGGTAAGGAAAAGATGTATCAGCTCGTCTTTTCCACGTCCAAGAACGCGTTTATCTATATTGATTTTGTGTTAAAGAGTGTGCAGACACTCGGACATTTCAATGATTTCTTTGATTTTTCCGTAAATACGCTTGATGATATGAAGAAGTTTACGGATATCATCGAAGAAAATCGCAAGGAGGATTTTCGTAAGATCCTTCGTCTGGAAGAAACAGGCGAAGAGAATCTGCGCAGAGAGTTCTTTCTTCCGGACAATAAGCGCTGGGTGGAATTCGATGCGACGGTGATGTACGATCGTGAGAAGCCGGTAAAGAAGATCATCCGAATCCAGGATATCACAAAAGAAAAGGCGCAAAACGAAGAACTTCGGTATATGGCATATTACGATATGCTGACAGGTCTTTATAACCGAAATTATTTCGCTTCCGTTTTGGGAGAATGGTTAAGGAGTGCAGCGGAGACGAAGCAGACCATAGCCGTTCTTTGCGTGGATATCGATAATTTCAAGAAGATCAATGATGGTCTGGGCCTGGTTGCCGGCGATGAGATGATCCAGCAGTTCGGCTTGTTCTTAAAGGAATTCATGGACGATCAGACGATCGTTGCTCATGTGACGGACGATACGTATTATATCGCCGTGCGCAATGCCGTCGGAAGTCATGCGCCGATGGAATACTTCAACAAGATCCAGCGCAGACTGCAAAAGCCGTTTAAACTCGTGGACGGACAGGAGATCTTTATCACGGTCTGTGTGGGAGTTGCGGAATATCCGGAAGCCGCAAGCAATGCGCTTGAGCTCATCAATTGCTCCGAGATCGTTCTGTTCAAGGCAAAGTCCCGCGGTCCGAACTCGATCGAGCATTTTGAAACACCGATCTTTGAGGATTTCATTCATCAGGTGCAGGTGGAGAATAAATTAAAAGACGCGATCAATCTGAACCAGTTTGTGCTTTACTATCAGCCGCAGTACGATGCAAAGTCCAAGAAGATGCGCGGCGTGGAAGCATTGATCCGTTGGAAGGATTCCGAAACGGGAAAATTGATCAGTCCCGGTATGTTCATTCCGATCGCGGAAGAAAGCGGCATGATCGAACCGATCGGAACATGGGTATTGGAAGAAGGTATTCGTGTATATGCGAAGTGGCGCGAGACCTATAACTTTGATATGGTCTTAAGTCTGAACATTTCCGCGATCCAGTATCGTCATCCGGATTTTGTGCAAAGACTTTTGGATATTTTGGAGAAATATAATGTAAATCCCAAGGACATTGAACTTGAGATCACGGAGAGCGTGCTCATCGATGACTTTGAGGGTGTGATCAAGAAATTACAGACATTGAAGGAATACGGCATCAAGATCTCTTTGGATGATTTCGGAACCGGATTTTCTTCCTTGTCTTATCTGAAGGAGCTGCCCATCGATACGTTAAAGATCGACAAGTCCTTTGTGGATACCGTTATTCAGGACCAGAGCGCACAGGTGATCATGGAATCCATTATTTCCATGGGCAAGCGCTTGGGATACGAGACGGTTGCCGAGGGCGTGGAGACCAGTGAACAGTTTGAGTATTTAAAGAACATCGATTGTGACAATATCCAGGGATATCTGCTCGGAAAGCCGATGCCCGGAGATCAGATCGAGGTATTATTGGACAGCGGAGTAGCAGGCAAATAAGTATTTGGTGGGGAAGATGTTGATCGGAAGAGCAAAAGAGTATCAGTATTTTGAGGATTTATACGAAAATCCGGAGAGTAAGATCGTCGTGTTTTACGGAGCGAAAATGCTTGGTAAAACTGCGTTTGCGCTGGATTTCGTAAAGGATAAGCCGTATGCGTACTGCTATGTAAAAAGCGGCGGAGAAGAGTTTGTATACGAAGATCTGAAGAAGACGGCCGCAAAGCTTTCCGCGTCCGACAAAAAACAGGTCCTGATCCTGGATGAATTCCAGAATGCGGCACATGCGCCCGAGTTTTTGTCAAAGATCAAAGAACTGACGAACTACGGCAATCTTCTTGTGATCCTGATCTCATCGGCCAATACCTGGGTGGAGACGCAGATCGTGCATGCGTTCGGAAAGAGCGTGACCGCCATCCATGGGTTTTATAAGATCAAAGAGCTCAGCTTTGCGGATATCTGTAAGATGTATCCGGAGGTTGCGGCAGATAAATTGTTTGCGTTATACGCGGTATTTGGCGGTGTTCCCGGGATCTGGCAGTATGTGCAGACCCAAAAGAGTATCGAGAGCATTATCTGTAAGGCCGTCCTGGCAAAAGAAAGTTTTCTTTTTCAAGCCGGGTATTCTTACTGTGTGGACGGACTCAGGGATACCGGTGTATATGATGTGATCCTTTCCGCGATCGCGGCGGGGAACACGAAACTGAACGATCTTCATAAGCTGACCGGCTTCAACAGAGCCAAGATCAGCGTCTATTTAAAGGCCCTTATGGAACAGGGACAGGTGGATAAGATCCTTTCTTACGAAGTCCCGAAGACACAGAGTTCCAAGGTGGGCATTTATGAAATTGTAAATCATTTCACCTTGTTCTGGTTTACGTTTATTTTCCCGCATTACAACGAATTGATCGTGATGGAACCGGAGGTGTTTTATCATACGTATATCGCGCCCGGTTTTATGGCCTATACGGATCATTTCGTAAAAGACGTTGTCAAAGAGGCATTTATCAAAAAGGGATATCTGCCTGCGGAGTCTGCGGCTTTTTCCAATCGCTATCTCGGCAAAAAGGGCGAGGTGGAGCTGATCTGGAAGGGCGAGAACGGATTTTGCGGCGTTTATGCCAAGAACCGTTCGGCGCGCGTCGGTATTGCGGAATATGAGGCGTTTCTTGACACCTTAAAAGAAACCGGAGCATCCTTTAGCGAGTATACGTTTGTTTCCGACAAGGGCTTTGAAAAGAAATTGTCGCAGAAAGCAGACGGAAAGCTCCATCTGATCGAATTTTCGGAACTTCTTACTTTGGTACAAAAGGATTAATCTATGGGAAAGTTTTTATATATTGCGGAGAAACCCAGTGTCGCCCGTGAATTTGCGAAGGCACTTCATGAGAGCATGAAGAACGGCGATGGGTATATGGAAGGCGAAAACTCCGTAGTCACCTGGTGTGTGGGACATTTGGTGACCATGAGTTATCCGGAGGAATACGATCCGGAACTGAAGCGTTGGCGTATGGAGACGCTTCCTTTTTTTCCGCCCAATGACCAATTCAAATATCAGATCATCGACGGAGTAAAGAAACAGTTTGCTATCGTAAACGGACTTTTGAACCGCGATGATGTGACGCGCATCTATGTTTGTACCGACTCCGGACGGGAAGGAGAGTACATCTATCGCCTGGTGGCACAGGAAGCACACGTGGAGGGAAAAGAACAGAAACGTGTGTGGATCGATTCGCAGACGGAAGAAGAGATCCGTCGTGGGATCTCGGAAGCCAAGGATATCAGCGAATATGACAATCTAAGTTCGAGTGCGTATCTGCGTGCCCAGGAAGACTATCTGATGGGCATTAATTTTTCGCGCCTGTTAACCTTAAAGTACGGCGGTTATATAAAGAGCGCCATGTCCATGGAGAAAAATGCCGTGATCGCCGTCGGACGTGTCATGACCTGTGTCCTCGGCATGGTCGTGACCAGGGAGCGGGAGATCAGGGACTTTCAAAAGACCCCGTTTTACCGCGTGATGGTGCGTCTGAACCTCTCCGAAAAGATGGGAGAGCCCGAAGCCGAGATCAAGCAGGTTCTGGAAGCGGAGTGGCGTGCCGTAGAGGGCTCGGATTACTTCGAATCTCCCTTACTGTACAAAGAAAACGGGTTCAAAGAACGTAAGACGGCGGAAGAATTGATCGAAAAGCTCAAGCCCCACGAAGTTGTGATCGTCGATAAGGTAGAGAAAAAGAAGGAAAAGAAGAATCCGCCGCTTTTATATAACCTGGCGGAATTGCAAAACGATTGCAGCCGCTTCTTTAAGATCAGTCCGGATGAGACCTTGAAGATCGCCCAGGAGCTGTATGAAAAGAAGTTGACGACCTATCCCAGAACGGATGCGAGAGTGTTGTCCACGGCGATCTCCAAAGAGATCGACAAGAATATCCGCGGGCTCATGACATATACGCCTGTGCGCGACAAAGCCGAGTATATCTTAAACGAAGGGCTTTACAAGAATATCGCAAAGACCAAGTATGTCAACGACAAGATGATCACCGACCACTATGCGATCATTCCGACCGGCCAAGGATTTTCGGCGCTTTCCTCCTGCCATGAGGTTGCCAGAAAAGTCTATCATGTGATCTGCATCCGGTTTTTGAGTATCTTCTATCCGGCCGCAGTCTTTGATAAATTGTCCGTTGTTCTTTTAAAAGGAAATGAGCGTTTCTTTACCGGTTTCAAGGCATTGGCCGAGCCGGGATATATGGTCGTGACGGGACGGGACAAGAAGTTCCGAGCACAGGTCGAAAACGACGAGGATCAGAACAAGCAGGAAGCGGGCGATGAAGAAAAGCCGGAAGAGGAAGAACGGGAAAAAGAACCTGTTTCGACGCTCCTTACGCCGGAGACTATGGAAGAGCTCAGAAAGCTAAAAAAAGGCGACACACTTCCCATCTATGATTTCAAGATCCGTGAGGGCGAAACGGCACCGCCGAAGCGCTACAATTCCGGTTCTTTGATCCTGGCCATGGAAAATGCGGGAAAACTGATCGAGGATGAGGAACTCAGGGAACAGATCAAAGGAAGCGGGATCGGAACCTCCGCAACCCGTGCGGAGATCCTCAACAAACTGGTATCCAAAGGATATCTGAATCTAGCTAAAAAAACGCAGATCGTAACCCCCGAATGTCTCGGGGAAATGATATACGAAGTCGTGAACTGTTCCGTGCGTCCCATGTTGAATGCGGAGTTTACCGCAAGCTGGGAAAAGGGACTGACCATGGTGGCCGACGGTGGTGTTACCGATAAGGAATACATGGAAAAATTGAAGGGCTATATCGTAAAGTGGACCGATTTTGTAAAGGGCAACGATAGAAACGTCAGAGATTATCTGAACGGGAGGCTTTCCTATGTCAGAGGACAGTATCCTTCGAAGGTCGCCACCGGACGGGGAGGAAGCGCGGGAAGCGGCAAACGAAGCGGCACAAGACAGGCAAAAAGCAAGAAAGCGGAAGAGACGTCGTAAGAAGATTAAGAGTGCATTGCATAAAGTTTTATGCTATAATCTTTTCGAAGGTATATTTCAAAAGGGAGGTACACCATATTATGTTAGAGATGTTTCGAATCAGCACTTACCTGGATGTGGAAAAGACCATCGGCAAATTTTTGTTTGACAACATTGAGTATCCCTGGCAGGTATTACCTGCGATCGAGAGCTTTATCATGGGACTCGGACCGATGCTTCCCGCAGAGACATTTGAGCAGCGAGGCGAGAATGTCTGGGTTGCAAGAACTGCGAAGATCGCAGATACGGCCAGCATAACAGGTCCCTGTATCATCGATGAGAACGCAGAGATCCGTCATTGCGCTTATATCCGCGGCAATGTGATCGTCGGAAAGGGTGCAGTCGTCGGCAACTCCTGCGAAGTAAAGAACAGTCTTTTGTTTGATGAAGCGGAAGTGCCGCATTTTAATTATATCGGCGACAGCGTCCTCGGTTATAAAGCACATATGGGAGCCGGTTCCATTACTTCCAACTTAAAGAACGATAAGTCCAATGTCGAAGTAAAATTCCCCTTGGGCGAGCTTGAGACGGGACTTCGGAAGTTCGGAGCCATCGTTGGAGACGGCGTACAGGTCGGATGCAATACCGTTTTGAACCCCGGCTGTGTGATCGGACGCAACACCCGCATTTATCCCTGTCTTTCCATTCGCGGATGGGTGGAAGAGGAAAGCCTCGTAAAGAGTAAGGATGAAATCGTAAAAGTAATTTGACGAAAATTACAAAATATTGTATCTTAGATAGCGGTGGGCAACCACCGCTACTTTTTTGGTTTTTATATTTTTCAGGAGGATGGATTATGAAAAAACTACTTTCCGTTCTGCTTGCAGGCGTCATGACAGCATCTATGCTGGTTGGCTGCGGCAGCACAACAGACACCGCTTCCACCGAGGAAGCTACCGAAGCTACGGGAACCGTAGCTGCCGATAAGGTTTATAACATCGGTATTTGCCAGCTGGTTGAGCACGTTGCTTTGGATGCTGCTACAAAGGGTTTTGAGGATGCATTAACAGAGAAACTCGGTGAAGATCACGTAAACTTTGATTTCCAGAATGCACAGGGTGAGCAGACCAATGCTACTACGATCGTAAACGCATTTGTCGCAAGCAATGTGGACTTGATCCTTGCAAATGCGACATCTCCTTTGGCAGCTGCCGCAAGTGCAACACAGGATATTCCGATCCTCGGAACTTCCGTTACCGATTATGCTACTGCACTTGATATGGAAGGCTTCACTGGTGCTACCGGACGTAATATTTCCGGTACCTCCGATCTTGCTCCGATCGAAGAGCAGGCTGCAATGCTCGTGGAACTTTTCCCGGATGCAAAGAACGTCGGAATGTTATATTGCTCCGCTGAGGCAAACAGTAAGTTCCAGATCGATAAGTTCAAAGCAGCTATGGATACTTACGGAATTACCGCTACAGAGTACTCCATCGCTGATACGAATGATATCCAGACCGTTGTAACACAGGCAGCGGAAGCATGTGATGTGCTTTATATCCCTACCGATAATACAATGGCAAACAATACGGAAGCTGTTGACAATATCTGCCGTCCCGCAGGCGTACCGATCATCTGCGGTGAGGAAGGTATCTGCAGCGGTTGCGGTGTTGCAACGCTTTCCATCAGCTATTATGACCTGGGTTATGCTACCGGTGAGATGGCTTACGAAATCCTGGTAAACGGTGCCGATGTTTCCACGATGGAGATCAAGTATGCTCCGAATGTAGTAAAAGAGTATAACGAAGAGATCTGTAATGAACTCGGTGTGAAGATTCCGGAAGATTATGTAGCGATCGCTACCGAGTAATCCCATTACGATAGGATAAACCAAAGGAGAAGTCCGATGTGACTTCTCCTTTTTTGTTGTCTTTTTTTGGGTATCGTGGTAAAATTGTAATGCTGTGATTTTACAGTAATAGTTAGAGTTTTGAAACGGAGTAGTGACAATGTTGATGTCTATCAGTGCTGCATCCCTCATCAATGCCTTACCGGGCAGTGTTGCACAGGGATTGGTTTGGGGTATCTTGGCGATCGG
>JAILOQ010000054.1 GCA_024690725.1 Lachnospiraceae bacterium | reverse complement strand
AAAAGAAGGTGTCCCAAGATCTTGCTTGCAAGTAACGACCCCTGGCCGCCGACACCGACGATCATAATATTCTTTGTTTCCATTTCGTTTCTCTCCGTCTTATCCGTTTACTACCTTCTGCTCAAGCGCACCGAATTTGCACTGTTGCTCGCAAAGTCCGCAGCCGACGCATAAGGTGGCATCGATCTCCACTTTCTTGTCCCGTACCGAGATCGCGGGGCAGCCGATCTGCATACATGCCTTACAGCCGACGCACTTATCTTTGTGCACCTCTACCGGCGGATTGTGCTTTACGCCCTTTAACAGAGCACACGGTCTGCGGCTGATGATCACGGACGGCTCGTCTGCCGCAAGCTCTTCTTTGACCACGCGGTCCGTCTCGGCCAGATCGTAAGGATCCACAACGCTGACACGACGCACGCCCATCGCCTTGCAAAGAGCCTCGAGATCGATCTTTGCTGCCGGATCGCCCTTGATATTGTAACCGGTCGTGGGATTTTGCTGATGTCCCGTCATACCGGTGATGGAATTATCCAAAATGATCGCGCACGATGCGCTGTCGTTGTAAACGATATCCGCAAGTCCCGTCATACCGGAATGCACAAACGTGGAATCTCCGATCACACCGACGGTCTTATGCTCATATTCATGGCCTCTGGCCTTATTAAATCCATGCATCCCGGACAAAGAAGCCCCCATGCAGACATTTAAGTCCATGGCATTTAGCGGAGCCAGTGACCCTAAGGTATAGCAACCGATGTCACCATATACCATGCACTTGTTCTTTTTCAGGGTATAGAACAGTCCTCTGTGTGGACAGCCGGCACACATCACCGGCGGTCTGGGCGGGATCGGATCTGCGATCGCCATGATCTCTTTCTTTGCAAAGCCCATGCAGTCCTTTACGATCTGCTGGGAAAACTCACCCATGATCGGGAAGGTATCCTTGCCGTGCACCGTAAGGCCCAAGGTCTTGCAGTGGTTCTCGATGATCGGATCCAGTTCCTCAACGATATAAAGCTCGTCAACCGATGCGGCAAAATCCTTGATCTTTTCCACCGGAAGCGGATGGATCATGCCGATCTTTAACACGGGATGTGTATCCCCGAATACTTCTTTTACATATTGATAGCTCGTAGAGCTTGTGATGAATCCCTTGCTGTGGTCGCTTCCTTCCTCCAAACGATTCAGATCGGAAGTTTCCGCAAATTCCGTAAGGTCCTTGATCCTCTGCTCCACGCGCACATGTGCCCTTCTGGCCTGGGCCGGCATCATCACGCGTTCCTGATCTTTGACATAGTCGATCAGCGCGTGCTCTTCGCGCGGCGATGTTTCCACGATCGACTGGGAATGGCTGACGCGCATGCACATCTTCAAAAGCACCGGTGTATGGAACTTCTCGGACAAAGAAAATGCTTCTTTTGCAAAACGCAGTGACTCATCCGAATCCGAAGGCTCAAGCATCGGCAGCTTTGCAGCGATGGCATAGTGTCTCGAATCCTGCTCATTCTGGGAAGAATGCATGCCGGGATCGTCTGCCACGCAGATCACAAGTCCCGCATCCACTCCGATATAGGAAATGGTAAACAACGGATCTGCCGCCACATTGAGACCCACATGCTTCATGGCACATGCCGCTCTGGCACCCGCTAAGGACGCACCGTGCGCAGCTTCCAAGGCCACCTTCTCATTCGGCGCCCATTCACAATAGATTTCTTCGTATTTTACCGCTTCTTCCGTGATCTCCGTACTCGGAGTTCCGGGATAGCTTGATACCACGGCGCAGCCTGCTTCGTACATACCGCGCGCCACGGCCTTATTTCCGATCATTAATTCACGCATGTTACTCACTCTTGCCCTTTTCTTTAACCTTCGTTCTCACGCTCAACCAAGCGCTCTACGCTGTAGCGCTTTCTGAGCAACGGTTTTTCGATCTTACCCGTCGGATTTCTGGGCACATCCGCAAAAATGATCTTGCGGGGTCTCTTATAACGGGGAAGTCCCTGGCAAAATTCGTTGACTTCTTCTTCCGTCAGGCTCATGCTGTCCTTTACGGAAATGATGGCGCCCGCGATCTCTCCGAGTCTCGGATCCGGAAGTCCGATCACGGCCACATCCTTGATCTTATCGTGCTTTCTCAGATAATCCTCGATCTGTACCGGATACAGGTTCTCACCACCGGATACGATCACGTCTTTCTTTCGGTCTACCAGGAAGATAAATCCGTCCTCATCCTGCATGGCCACATCACCGGTCAAAAGCCATCCGTCCTTTAAGACCTCTGCGGTCGCCTCGGGATTTCTGTAATAGCAGGTCATAACGCCGTCACCCTTTACGCAGAGCTCTCCGGCCTCTCCCTGTTTTACTTCGTTTCCTGCATCGTCGATGATCTTACATTCCCATCCGTATCCGGGAACACCGATCGCACCGACCTTATGAATGTTGCCGACACCAAGGTGTACGCAACCCGGTCCGATCGACTCGCTCAAGCCGTAATTGGTATCGTACTGATGATGCGGGAAATATGCCATCCAGCGCTTGATCAAAGACGGCGGTACCGGCTGCGCACCGATGTGCATCAATCTCCACTGATCCAGTTCGTAATCCGAAATCTTTAAATCGCCGCTGTCCAATGCATCCAGAATATCCTGCGCCCACGGTACCAAGAGCCATACGATGGTACAATGCTCTCTCGAAACCGCCTCGAATACATAGGAAGGCTTGGTTCCTTTTAAAAGAACGGCTCTCGAACCACTGACCAGACTTCCCATCCAGTGCATCTTCGCACCCGTATGGTACAAGGGCGGAATGCAGAGGAAACAATCCTCATGGCTTGTGCTGTGATGGTTTTGCTCCACCTTCGCAGCTGTCATAAGGCTCAAATGTTTATGTAAGATCGCCTTCGGGAACCCTGTGGTTCCGGAGGAGAAATAGATCGCTCCGTCATCTTCGTCCGTAATGGTGATATCCGGCTTTTTGCTCGAGCAATCCGCTACCATTTCCCGATAGCTCTCCGCAAAGGTCGGGCAGGTCTCACCCACAAAGATCAAAAGACGGTTCTTTTCCAACTGATCTACGATGGATTCGATTCGTCCGATAAACTCCGGTCCGAACAAAAGCACATCGACTTCCGCAAGCTCCGCACAATATAAGATCTCATCCGCGGCATAACGGAAATTAAAAGGCACGGCGATCGCACCGCTCTTTAAAATACCCATGTAGATTGGGAGCCATTCCAAGCAGTTCATCATTAAGATGGCCACCTTGTCGCCCTTCTTTACACCGCGCTCGATCAGCATGTTTGCCATACGGTTTGCTTTCTCATCAAACACGCGCCATGTGATCTCTCTGCGATACGGTTCATCTTCCGTCTGCTGGATCAGGGAATACTCTTTCCAGCTGACTCTTCTTGTCTCCTTCTGCTCGGGATTTAATTCGATCAGAGCAACCTCATCGGGATACTCTTTTCGGTTTCTTTCCAGGTAATCTGTGATCGGCATTGCCATAACCCTCCATTTTTTCCATACTGCCCCTATTCTATCACAGTTTTCTTTATAAATGAACGATTCTCTCAATAAAAAATGAGTGGCAATGCCACTCATTTTTGTTTTTCTTCATTTTCTCCGATGATTACTTGATGCTGTCGTAGAAAGCAGCTCTTGTGGAGAACACATAAGGATTCACATAGAACACACCGAGGATACCCAAGGTCAATGCACTGAGGATCGCCCATCCCAAGAAAGAAAGATCCAGTACGAACAACTCCCACTTATGACCATCCATCAACTGTCTGGATGCGGTGATAACCTCGTTTGCACTCATTTCCGGATGCTCTCTGCGGATATAAGGTACCGCATAATAAGAATACATCTTGATCAATAAAGGGAAAAAGAACAACAATCCCCATAAAAACAGATACACCTGACGTAAGAACATGGTTCCCACATTCTTCATATAATTCTCTTTGAAGCCTGCCAATACAGTTCCGAACGGTGCGGGTGCATCCAGATTATCCTTAAAGAATGCAATTGCGCCGATCTCCAAAGGACCACCGACAAAAATGGTGTACACACTTGCAAAGATCAAAACAACCGCAACAATAGCCAAAACAGCTCCAACAACCATTGCAGCCTGCCCCGGATCCATATTGCTCATCTGATCCTGCGCCTGCTGTGTAGAATTGGAAGCACTCGAACCACCGCTGCTTCCGCCTACTGCCAATGCCATCAGGATACCTGCTCCGACGGCCGGCCAATAATTTGCCTTAAATGCGGCCATACCTCTGGCCTTAAGACTTGCTCTGTCCATAATACTTTTCCCTCCTACATAAGTATTCCGGTTCCCACCGATAATGTTGATGTTGACAAAACAACAACTAGATTATAGCACAAACTTTTTAATTTGCAACTATTATTAAATCTGGTAAAAACCGATCTTTTTGTAAACCTTGCGTAAGGTCTTGTTCGCAATATAGGCAGCTCGCTCGGCGCCCTGTAAATACACATCGTTTAAGTATGCCTTATCCTTGATCAGACGCTCTGCCTCTTCACGGATCGGACGAAGCTGCTCGATCACGACCTCTCCTACCGCCGGCTTAAATACGCCGTAGCCTTTTCCGTCGAATTCTTTCTCGATCTCTTCGTAGGTCTTACCGGTGATCGTGGAATAGATGTTCATCAGATTCGCCACACCGGGTTTCTTTTCCCGATCGAAGTATACGCAATGCTCGGAATCACTGTCCGTGATGGCACGCTTGAACTTTCTCGCGATGTCCTCCGGCTTATCCATAAGGAACACACAACCTTCCGGAATGGACTTGGACATTTTGTCCCCGGGCGTCGTCAGACCATAGATCCTGGCACCCGTCTTTGCGATAAACGGCTCCGGAATCTTAAATACATCCCCGTAAATACTGTTAAAACGCTGCGCAATATCTCTGGTGATCTCCACATGCTGCTTCTGGTCTTCGCCGACCGGTACGTAATCCGGCTGATACAGTAAAATATCCGCAGCCATCAAAACCGGATACGTAAAAAGTCCGGCGTTAATATTATCTTTATGTTTGCTGGATTTATCCTTAAACTGTGTCATACGGCTCAGTTCCCCGAACATCGTATAGCAGTTGAGTACCCAGGACAACTGTGCATGTGCCGGAACATGGGACTGCAGGAAAAGAACGTTCTTTTCCGGATCGAGGCCGCAGGCGATATACTGTGCCAACTGGTTCAAAGAACGTTTTCTTAAATCAGCCGGCTCCTGGCGCACCGTGATGGTGTGCATATCCGCCATAAAATAATAGCACTCATAATCTTCCGCGCGATCCGCCCAATTCTTGATCGCTCCGAGATAATTGCCCAAATGCAGATCTCCGCTTGGCTGAATTCCGGAGAGCATACGCTTTTTCGTCTCTTGTCCTTCCATTTTCTTCTCCTTTATAAGACACGACGGATCTTCCGTATCGCGTCACGTTTCTCTTTTCACCGCCCCAAGGCGGTGCCCACGGCTTTCATTATACATAAAATAAAAAAGAGTATCAAGCCGACACTCTTTTCCTTCTTCTTCCATGCTCTTTGTTTTCTTATGATCCGGAAAACGCTTCGTATTCTTTTTTCAGCTTTTCCTTCTCTTCTTCGGATAACTGCTCGTAAATCATTTGTGCGGCATCCATCGTCTGACCCAATCTTTTGATCGCAAATAACCATAATTCAAAATTCATATCGCTTACCTGTGCGGAGGAAAAACCTCGCTCTTTCTTTTAGTCTATGAGCAATTTGTCTTCACGCTCGATTTTTTCTTCATCCCATGAAGTTCGATCTGGATCCGCTGGTAGGCTCTTTCTACCTCTTCGCGTGGAAATTTGCTGAACAAACTCAATAAAACCTCTCGATCCATGCCTGTTCGGGCCATGTTTTCCACAACTCTCGTATCCCTTTCGTTCATTGCATTACACCCCTTTTTGAATCCCTTATGAGAAATTATATCACAATTCAAAAGAGGTGACACAGAAAATTTTAAAAAAATCAGATCAGAATCCGTAGGAGCTTGTACCCCGACGGAATTAAACTTTGAAGCGATATCCGACGCCCCAGATCGTCTCGATATACTGCGGTTTTGAACTGTCATATTCAATCTTTTCGCGAATCTTTTTGATATGAACGGTGACGGTTGCGATGTCTCCGATCGAATCCATGTCCCAGATCTCCCGGAACAATTCGTCCTTTGTATATACATGATTCGGGTTCTCGGCCAAAAACGTTAAAAGATCGAATTCCTTTGTCGTAAAATTCTTCTCTTCGCCATCGATATATACGCGCCTTGCGGTCTTATCGATCTTCAGCCCTCGGATCTCAATGATATCGTTCGACTTCTGATTGCTGCTGACGAGTCTTTCGTAGCGTGTCAGATGTGCTTTGACACGAGCCACCAGTTCACTTGGGCTGAAGGGCTTTGTCATATAATCATCCGCACCCAGGCCGAGCCCGCGGATCTTATCGATATCATCCTTTTTCGCACTGACCATGATGATCGGGATATCCTTCTTTTCCCGGACCTGCTTACAGATCTCATATCCGTCCACCTCGGGAAGCATCAGATCCAGAATGAGCAGATCAAAATCCTCGGTAAGTGCCGCATCGAGTCCGCTTTTCCCGTCCGTCTTAATGGTTACCGTATAATCACTCATCTCCAGATAATCTTTTTCAAGATCTGCGATGGTCTCTTCATCCTCTACGATCAAGATCTTACTCATGTCACTCTTCCTCCTTGTATTTACGGATCACGAAATGCATGACCGTGCCTTCGCCCTCTTTGGAGCTGGCCCAGATATAGCCACCGTGATCTTCGATGATCTTCTTTACAATGGAAAGACCGATGCCGCTTCCGCCGGTCGCGGAATTGCGGGACTCATCCGTCCGATAGAACCGTTCAAAGACTTTGCTTAAATCCTTGGTCGCGATACCCTTGCCGTTATCTTCAATCTCCACGCGGATCGCGTCATAATCATCCAAAAGCCGGATCTCGATGACACCCTGTTCTTTGTCCAAGTATTTTATGCTGTTTCCGATGATATTGTTGATCACACGCTTTAACTGCTCGGGATCTGCAATGATCTCCGTATCTTCCGGCACGAGATTATCGAAATTCAACTTAATGTTGCGCGATTCCAGATCCAAACCGACCTCTTCCACACAATCCAGAAAATAATCGGCCACGTTGATCTTTTGGAAATGATACGGGATCCGGTTGGTATCGATACCGGCGTAGATCGTAAGCTCATTGATGAGGTTGTTCATATCGTTCGCCTTGTTATAGATGGTCTTAATATACTTATCCATCTTTTCGGGCGTATCGGCCACACCGTCCATGATCCCTTCCACATAACCCTTGATCGCCGTGATCGGCGTCTTTAAGTCATGTGAGATATTGCTGACAAGTTCCCGGTTGGTCCGCTCGTTTTCCCTGAGCTCATCCGTGGATTCCTTGAGCTTTAAGCGCATCTTTTCATAATTCTCATACAGATCGCCCAGCTCGCCGACGTATTTCTCTTCCAGCTGATAATCAAAATCACCCTGGCTGATCTTGTCCATGGCATGACTGAGTTCCGCGATCGGAGCAATGATCTTTACGTGGATCCATTGCCGCAGCATAAACACCGAAACGACCAGGATCAGGACCATTGCGATCAGCATATCCAAAAGGAAATGATGCAGGATCGTTTGATCCACGCGAGCATGGAAAGACTGCTCACCCATCGTATTTGAATAGTAAAAACGAATGACGAGCGTTGTGATCCAGGTCAAAATGATCGGAATAACGACCACGATCAGACTTGCGATCACGATCTTGGTCTTTAACGATATGCCTTTTTTCTTTTTCTGTTCCGTTTCCATATGCTCATTATATACAAAAGAAAAAAACCGTGCTATGAACTTTCCGAAGTTATTAGAAATTTTAGACTAATTTAAGAATTTACAACCTTCCCGGACAAAGAAGGGAAACTACAACAGTTTCCGTATCTCCTCTATGAGCTGTTCTTGTGAAAGCACCCGGATCGCATCCATCCCGACCGCCTTGGAGCCTTCGACGTTGTCCGCCCGATCGTCAAAGAACAGACACTCCTTGGGCTTTAAGTGATAACGGTCAAAAAGTGCCTTGTAGATCGGCGGATAAGGCTTGATCGCATGCACTTCATAGGAGATCACCTGCCCGTCCACGGCCTCCCAGAAAGAAGCCCCGCGAGTATGATTATCCAAAAACTCCTTGTTGTAATTGGACAGAAGATAGATGTGATACCCTTCTTTTTTCAAGTGTTTCACTTCCTCCCAGACCTTCGGACGCGCAACGGACATCAATTCGTTGTGGCCCATGAACCAGCGGATGGCCGCTTCATCCTGCGGATAGCGCTCCACATAAGCTTCCACAACCTCCGAAAGAGACATGTTCGCCAGATCCAGTTCGTTCCAAAGATCGTTGTCAAACATGTGATCCGCAAACGTCTCCACATAGGAAGGATCCATATTGTAATCTACGGTAAGCATGTCGCGCCAACGGTATTCCAGTAGAACACCGCCAACGTCGAACACGATATTTTTGTATTTTTTCATCTTAGTTTCCATATAAGTACTTATGCTGCTCGGCCGTTAAAACATCGATCTTCTTGCCGAGGAAATCCAGTTTTCTCTTTGCCACGTCCCGATCCACTTCTTCGGGCACATCGATCAGCTTTTCCGTAAGGCTGTCCGCATGCTCGCAAAGATATTTTGCGGACAGGGCCTGAATGGCAAAACTCATATCCATGATCTCTGCCGGATGTCCGTCTCCGCAGGCAAGATTAACCAGGCGTCCTTCCCCGAGAACACATAAGGTATTGCCGTTCGATAAGGTGTAACCCTTGATATTTTTGCGCATCTCTTTGGAAGAAACCGCGATCTCTCTCAGCCTTGCCATATCGATCTCACAATCGAAATGTCCGGCATTGCAAAGGATCGCACCGTCCTTCATCTCCATAAAGTCTTCTTCATCGATGACCTTATCACAGCCCGTGACCGTAACAAAGAAATCACCGAGACGCGCAGCGTCCTTCATCGGCATCACGTCAAATCCGTCCATGACAGCCTCGATCGCCTTCACCGGGTCGATCTCGGTTACGATGACTCTGGCACCGAGTCCTTTGGCGCGCATCGCAGTACCTTTTCCGCACCAGCCATAGCCTGCCACAACAACGATCTTTCCGGCCACGATCAGATTCGTGGTCCGATTGATCCCGTCCCAAACCGACTGACCGGTACCGTAACGATTGTCAAAGAAATGCTTACACTGTGCATTGTTGACACGAACCATCGGGAATTTCAGCTTTCCGTCACGGTTCATATTCTCTAACCGGATGATACCGGTCGTGGTCTCCTCACATCCGCCGATCACGCCGGGGATCAGCTCCGTAAACTCGGTATGCATCATATTTACCAGATCGCCGCCGTCATCAATGATGATATTGGGACCGATCTTTAAAACCTCACGAATATGATGATCGTATTCTTCCTCGTTGCAATCATACCAGGCATGTACCTCAAGACCTGCTTTTACAAGTGCTGCAGCCACATCATCCTGCGTAGAAAGCGGATTGGAACCGGTCACATACATCTCGGCCCCGCCGGCCTTTAAGACCTTGCAAAGATATGCGGTCTTCGCCTCCAGGTGCACACTCAGCGCAATCTTTTTTCCGGCAAAGGGTTTTGTCTTTTCAAACTCTGCTTCCAGCGTGCGTAACAGATCGCAGTTTCTTTTTACCCACTCGATCTTCTGCTCCCCGGAAGGTGCTAAATTGATATCACGGATCTCACTTGCCATATTCTTCTCCTTACTTCCGCGACATACTCATATTTTCGCGGTCTTTTATCATTTTTTGCTCTCTTGATTATAACAAAAAAACCGATCGGTGGATAGCACCGTCCACCGATCGGAAAAAGAACATTATTTAACTGACAACATTTTTCGGCGTCCCGTTCAGATACGATGCGATATTGTCGCAGACGATCGTGACCAAACGTCCTCTGGCTTCGCTGCTGCCCCAGGCCATATGCGGTGTAATGATGAGTTTCCCGCTATCCGCAATGTTTGAAAGCGGATTGTCCGGTGAGATCGGCTCACCTTCCACAACATCCAGACCTGCTGCCGCGATCTCGCCCTTGGTCAATGCTTCGTATAATGCCGCATTGTCGACGACGGCGCCGCGCGCCACATTGATCAGAATGGCCGATGATTTCATCTTCGAAAGCGCATCCTTATCGATCAGGTGATGTGTCAGATCGGAAAGCGGACAATGAAGGGATAAAATATCCGATCGCTGCAATAACTCATCAAACGAAACCTGCTCGTATTTCGCCGCATTTCTTTTTCCCGTTACCGCATAATGGATCACCCTACAGCCAAAGGCTTCGGCAATTCCCGCGACCTTCGTCCCGATATGCCCCATTCCGACAATACCCCAGGTAAGGCTTTCCATCTCGCGAAATGCAACACCGAAATGGGAGAATTTATCCTGCCCCGCATAGGTACCGTTTTTTACATAGGTATCGTAATATGGAAGATTCTCCAATAACGCGAGTGCCAGTGCAAATGTATGCTGCGCTACGGACGGTGTCGAATAATCACTGCAGTTTGTTACCGTGATCCCCTTCTTTTTACAATAAGCCAGATCCACATTGTCAAAACCTGTGGCAAATTCACAGATCAGACGAAGTCTGTCCGCTCCCTCCAAGGTCTCGGCATTTAACTTTGACTTATTGACAACAAGGATATCCGCATCCTTTGCGCGTTCCCTGATCTCCTCGGTCTTTGTGTTATCGTAACAGATCAGCTCACCGAACTGTCCGAGCTTATCGACGGACACGTCACGGCCGACGCTGCTTCGTTCCAAAACTACGATCTTCATATTACTTCTTATAATCTCTTTAACAATGCTTCTCTCTGCTCTTCGTAACCGGGCTTTCCTAAGAGAGCGAACATGTTCTTCTTGTAGCTCTCAACACCGGGCTGGTTGAACGGATTTACACCCAGCATATAACCGGATACACCGCAGGCAAACTCGAAGAAGTAGAACAACTGACCCAGATAGAACTCGGTCTCTTCCGGAACCTTGATCATCAGGTTCGGAACCTGTCCGTCGGTATGTGCCAGGATCGTACCATTCATAGCGGACTTATTTACAAAATCCACGGTCTTTCCTGCCAGATAGTTCAGTCCGTCCAGATCCACAGGCTCGGTACCGATCTTTAACTCGGCTCTGGAAGTCTCTACATTGATCACGGTCTCAAACATGATACGTGCGCCGTCCTGAATGAACTGACCCATGGAGTGAAGATCTGTTGTAAGATCCACGCTTGCCGGGAAGATACCCTTCTGATCCTTTCCTTCGGACTCGCCGTAAAGTTGCTTCCACCACTCGGAAACATAGTGTACGTTCGGCTCGTAATTTGCCAAAACCTCAACGCTCTTACCCTTGCGAAGTAAGATGTTGCGAAGTGCTGCATACTGTAATGCATCGTTCTCTTCAAAAGGAAGATTCATTGCATTTTCTCTTCCGCTTGCGGCACCTTCCATTAACTTATCGATATCCGCACCACTGACTGCGATCGGAAGAAGACCTACTGCGGTAAGAACGGAGAAACGTCCTCCGACATCATCCGGAACTACGAAGGATTCGTAACCTTCTTCGTTTGCAAGGTTCTTTAAGGATCCTCTTGCCTTATCGGTCGTAGCATAGATTCTCTTTGCTGCCTCTTCCTTGCCGTACTTCTTCTCAGCCAACTCCTTGAAGATACGGAAAGCGATCGCGGGCTCCGTTGTCGTACCGGACTTGGAGATCATGTTGATGGAGAAATCCCTGTCTCCGATCACATCCAAAAGATCCTTTAAATAAGTGGAAGAAATGGAATTACCTACAAAGTAGATCTCCGGTGTCTTTCTCTGATCCTTGGAGATTACGTTATAGAAGCTGTGTCTTAAGAACTCTATCGCTGCTCTTGCACCAAGATAGGAACCGCCGATACCGATCACGACCAATACCTCGGAATCGCTCTGAATCTTAGCCGCTGCCTTCTTAATACGTGCAAACTCTTCTTTGTCATAGGCTACAGGAAGATCGATCCATCCTAAGAAATCGTTTCCTGCACCTGTCTTGGCTACCAGCAGATCCTTTGCTGCCATAACCTGATCCTTTACCAATGCAACTTCTTCATCTTTGACAAAAGCTGCTACTTTTGAGTAATCAAATGCTACTTTGCTCATCCATGTCTCTCCTTTGTGATTATTATGATTTTTAAGGCAAAAATGCCCAATTTTTCAACCAAAATCAGTTTAGCAAAATAAAATATTTAATGCAAGTCCCACAGTGGATATGGTATAATCGTTAAAGGGTTATTTTCAATTATACTTACAAAAAGAAGGTATCGGTCATGAAAAAAATCGTTCTCACCGGCGGAGGTACGGCCGGTCATGTAACACCGAATATCGCATTACTCCCGGGATTAAAAAATCTGGGCTACGACGTACACTATATCGGCTCCTATGAAGGGATCGAATCCAAACTGATCGCCGACTTCGACGTACCCTACTACGGTGTCGCAACCGGAAAGCTGCGCCGCTATATCGATCCCAAAAATCTGACGGATCCGTTTCGCGTGATCAAAGGCTTCGGCGAAGCCCGAAAGATCTTAAAACAGATCAAGCCGGATATCGTTTTCAGCAAAGGCGGATTTGTATCCGTCCCCGTTGTCAGAGCGGCATCTTCTTTAAAGATTCCCTGCATCATTCATGAATCGGATATGACACCCGGTCTTGCCAATAAACTCTGCATTCCGGTCGCAAAGAAGGTCTGTTGTAATTTCCCGGAGACCTTGCAGTTCCTTCCGGAAGATAAGGCGATACTCACCGGATCCCCGATCCGTGAAGAACTGGCAAAAGGAAGCAAAGCCGATGGATTTAAACTCTGCGGCTTCGATCCGAATATTCCCGTCATCATGGTGATCGGCGGTTCCTTGGGAGCGGCAAATGTCAATGCCGCCGTACGAAACGCACTGCCGGAATTGTTAAAGGATTTCCAGGTGGTCCATATCTGCGGAAAAGAAAAAGTGGATAACCTTCTTTTAACCACCGAAGGATATAAGCAATTTGAATATGTAAAGCAGGAATTAAAAGATCTCTTTGCCATGGCAGATCTGGTGATCAGCCGTGCAGGCGCCAATGCCATTTGTGAGCTTTTGGCCTTGCAAAAACCGAATCTTTTGATCCCGTTGACCAACGGATCACGCGGCGATCAACTGTTAAATGCAAAAAGCTTTGAATCCCAGGGATATTCCATGGTACTGCAGGAAGACGATATTACGAATACCGTTTTGGTGGATGCCGTACACGATCTTTATTTTAACCGTGTCAGCTACATCGATGCCATGCAGCATTCCCACCAGAAGGATTCCATCAAGACACTTCTGAATCTGATCGAAGATACCTATCGGGAATCTCAGACACCGGATCCGGAAGATAAAGAAACCGCAAACTAAAAATGATCGCACGTCGCGATCAAACCATTCGGAGGTATGTTATGGATTACGAATACGAAGGAAAATGTATTGTTGAAAACGATAAGAAATATCTGACCATTACGTTCAACGTATGGGAAGTCTGCGAAGAAAACGTAGGTTCCATTCCCGTCCATGTCAATGCCAACGATCTGGAATTTGATTGCAAGCTTTCTCCGATCAACAACGGATACTATAACATTCCTTTGACCGATGCACAGGCGGTCAATTTCACCGTAGATCATATCTATCCCATCACCTTTACGATCCTGGGACAGGATAAAAAAATCACAGACAGCCCCTATTCCTATGAAAATCCGATCCGTAAGATCACGGATATGAATGTCATCATTCAGCCCTGGGACGGTCTGTGTGGACAAGCAAGTTTTGCCATGCTCGCAGGTATTACCATTGAAGAAGCCGGTAATATCATGCATTGCCGTGAGTGGCAGGCAAATATGGCCAAAATCGTTCCTTCCTTGGATTATGTCGGAATCCGTCATGCGGGAAAGATCGTATATACGAACGGAAAACCCGTGAAGCTTCCGAAATGCTGTATCATCATGGAAAAGCTCGGACGTTTCAGCCATTATTTAATTGGTTTTGACGGACAGTTTTACGATCCCAACGACGGAATCTTAAAATCCCTGGATCCCGCAAATATCAAGGGATATTTGGAGATCCTTACGGATTGATCTTAAGACTTTTTCTTTTAAGATTCGTCATCTTCATCTTCTTTTAATTCTTCGTCCGTGATATCCTCTTCGATGATATCTTCATCGTCGTCGAGGCTTTCTTCGTTTCCGTCTTCATCGGAAACTTTTTCACGTACCTTTGCGATCTTGGCGATCTTTACATCCCCGTCGACCTTCATCAGACGCACACCGGAGGTGGATCTTCCGATCATGCTCACATCTTCCATCGGAATCTGGATGATGATACCCTCATCCGTGATCATCATGATCTCATGATCTTCGTTTACGGCCTTTACGCCGACCACATCACCGGTCTTTTCCACGATCTTATAGCAATGTACACCGCGTCCGCCACGATTCTGTACGTGGAATTCATCGATGCTCGTTCTTTTTCCGTATCCTTTTTCGGAGACGATCAAAAGTGCTTCGCCTTGATGAGCGAGCTGCATTCCGACGATCTCATCATCCTTGTTAAACTTCATACCGATGACACCCATGGAAGATCTTCCGGTGGCTCTTACATCGGTTTCCTTAAAGCGGATGCACATACCCTTTTTGGTTACAAGGAATACATCATCTTCCGCAACGGTACTCTTTACCTCGATCAATTCGTCACCCTCACGGATATCGATGGCGATCAGACCGTTCTTTCTGATATTTCTGAATTCCTTCATTGCGGTCTTTTTCACGATACCGTTCTTTGTTACCATGAAGAGATTCTTTTCCGCATCAAAATCTTCGATCGGAATGATCGCGGAAATACTTTCTTCCGGATCCAGCTGAAGGAGATTTACGATGGCGGTTCCTCTGGCATTTCTGGATGCTTCGGGAATCTGATATGCTTTCAAACGATATACACGACCCTTGTTGGTAAAGAACATGATATAATCATGGGTCTTTAACATCAAAAGATCTTCGATATAGTCGTCCATGATCGTCTGCATACCCTTGATCCCGCGACCACCTCTGTGCTGAACCTTGAAATTATCAATGGTCATTCTCTTCACATAGCCCAAAGAAGTCATGGCAACAACGGTATTTTCCAGAGGGATCAT
>JAILOQ010000129.1 GCA_024690725.1 Lachnospiraceae bacterium | reverse complement strand
TTCCAAACGATATCCAAAGCCGTAGTAGCGCCGACATAAACAACCAGAGAGAATACGATACGATAGATCATATTAAACTTCGGCGAGCCGGTAAGATACTCGAACGCCTTCTCTCCGTGATACTCCCATCCGAGAATGGTGGAAAACGCAAAGAGCGTGATACCGATCGTTACCAGCCATGCACCGGGGGTACCGAGTGCGGATGAGAAAGATGCAATGGTAAGCGCTGCACCTTGTACAACCTTTCCGTTCGCATCCAAAGTTCCGAGCTGACCGCTGCTGGCGATCACAAGACCTGTAATGGTACAAACCACAATCGTATCCCAGAACGTACCGGTCATGTTGATATAGCCCTGACGTACGTGATGATCCGTGTGAGCCGCAGCTGCGGTGATCGCTGCGGAACCCATACCCGCTTCATTGGAAAATACACCGCGGGCCACACCGTAACGCATCGCGTTCATCATGGAAGCGGTGATCGTACCGCATAATCCGCCGCCGACTGCCTTCGGTGAGAATGCCATCTTGAAGATCATGGCAATACCTGCGGGAACATTTTGGAAATTCATGATGATCACGATAAGACCTGCGATCACATAAAAGATTGCCATAAAAGGAACAACTACAGAGCTCACCTTGGAGATCGTCTTGATACCGCCAACGATGATCGCAAGAGAAAGAACGGTCAGCACGATACCGCTTATAACCTGCGGAATTTGGAACGTATCATTCAATGCGCTTGAGATCGAATTCCCCTGTGTCATATTTCCGATACCGAAGGACGCGATCACGGCAAATAAAGCAAAGAGCCAACCCATTACGGATCCAAAGGTCTTGTTCTTCAACGCCTTTTTCATGACATACATCGGACCGCCGCTCATCTCGCCGTTTTCGTTCTTTTCACGGTACTTAATGGCAAGTGAACATTCAGTAAACTTGGAAGTTAGACCGAAGGCAGCGGAAATCCACATCCAGACCAAAGCGCCCGGGCCACCACTGACCATAGCGGTTGCAACACCTACAATATTACCGGTTCCGATCGTAGCGGCCAGAGCTGTTGTAAGAGCTGAAAACGGTGAAACATCACCCTCTCCTTCTCCTTTTTGTCTAGCTTCTTTACTCAATGTGCTTTTGATCGCGTAAGGAAGATTCCTCCAGGACAAAAACCGCGTACGGATCGTCAAATAGATTCCGGTTCCGACCAATAAGATCAGCATGACCGGTCCCCAAACAAAACTGTCGATGTCAGAAATGACTTTACTTAATGTTTCCATAAATCCCTCCGTAAACTATCTTATTTTGTATATATAAGGAGCGGAGCTCCTGAATACATATTTTCCCGAGCACTGGCTGATGACGATCTCATCGCCCTCCACAGGCTCATAATTTTTCAGGTTAATCTCAATCCTTCGATTGGATACCTGTGTTCGCTTCGTTTCTTCCCCATTGACAAAGACCTTGGAAAAGGGTGTGAAGTTTGTCCCGATGATCACAAGTTTGTCATCCCGCAAGAATGCATTTTGGATCGTGGCATCTCTCAGACCGTAGGAAAGCTCCGAGGATGTATACAGTTCCTTACCGCCATACGCATATCGATTTCCGTATAGGAGATCGTATTGTAAAAACTCAAGTCCCTCAGAATATGCTTCGGACTGGTCTAAGGCTGCATTTGCGTTCATGGCCTGATGATAGGTAAAGATCGTTCCTTCGTGAATATGAAGCCGGTCAAGGAAATGCGCCATGACCTGATACGACGTCAGATCGGCATCGATCTTGGGAAGTCCGTAATTGTTCCAGGTCACATATTTTGTCTTAAAAAGACTTCCGCTCTTCATATCCTCTTCCTTAAGATCCATGGTGGGCAGATGATCGCCCCAGAGGATGACCAGGGTCTTTTCGTCTCTCTTTTCCAGATCCGAGATCAGGGTTTCGATGAACTTATCGACTTCATGAAGCTCGTTTGTGTAATATTCCCATTGGTTGCACTCTTCCGGTGTGATACCGTTTCCGGATACGACGATCTCCGGATCTTCGATCAGTTTTTCTTCCGGATACGGTCCGTGCCCCTGCACGGTGATCGTATATACAAGATCCGACCGGTCCGGAGTATCATCCAAGGATAAAAGAACATGTTCTCTCAAAATATCATCCGTCGGCCAGTTGCCCTGCGGCGTATATTCCTGAAGATTCATGAATTCCCTTCCGGTAAAGGCGTCAAATCCCATCTTGGAAAACGCATTGTCACGACTGTAAAACCGCGTTTTATTGTTATGTACAACATAGGTTCCGTATCCCATCTGATGCAAAACGCTTGCAATGGATTCACAGGAATTCTTTTTCAGAATGGTCTTATACGGATATTCGCCGGTTCCGAAATAATCCATGCTCATACCGGTCAATACCTCAAACTCGGTATTCGCCGTTCCCGCACCTACGACCGGTACCGTAAAATATCCGCTTGAGTAATGCGATTGCAGATAGTGAAAATAGGGAACGGGATCTTCGTCAAAGCTTAGGAATTTAATCTCCGTAGGGTCACAAAACGTTTCCAATAAGACCACGATGATATTCGGTGTATCGCGGTCATTCGGATCTGCAGGTTCGATCGGCAGATCGTTTACGGATACGGTATCTCCTATCTCATTGCTGTAGGGACTGATGTAAGAATCGCCGTTTGGCTCCTTCCCCTCTTCTTCCATTTTGTTTGCAACATCCGTGAGGATCGACGCAATCTTTTCTTCGGAATAGTCGTTACTCTTGTTCATGCCGGTCCCGACCACACTCGTGGCAAAGCCGTATACAAATCCGTATTGCTTATATCCTTGTGCGATATTTTCGAAATAATCCACCAAAACTTTTTTATCGACCGCAACATTCGTTACGAGCGGTACGATAAAGTAACATGCGATCAGAATGAGCGCTACGATATAGCGATGCATCTTTCCTTCAAATACCGGTCCTTTTTTGTACAGATAGATGATGGTGGATACGAACAAAACCATGAAGAGGATCACCAAAACGGTCATAAACGGCGTAAAGATACCGGACATGGAAAACAGATCGCCCACAAGCTTTAAATCCGTATAACCGAAGGGTGTGACGCGGCTGGCCAAAACAAAGCCGTTGACAACACCGAGAAACGCCCAGAAAAAGACCAGTATACCGCGGATAAACACTCTCCGCTTAAAGAAATAGACCGGAATAAAGGTGATGAATATGATGAAAGCATTGTAAAGAAAGGTAAGAGGCGTCTCGGTCAAAAACCGAAATGCATCGAATAAAGAGTGCCTTGAACAAGCCTCAATGAAGACACACAAGAGGCAGGCAATCACGATATGCAATAAGATCGAATAACGTTCCGCTTTTTTCATAAAACTCCGCTATTTGTGGTACGGCTCTCCCTTGGAAATCTTGAAACAACGATACAGTTGTTCCAATAGGATGACGCGCATCAACTGATGCGGAAATGTCAGTTTTGAAAAACTGAGCTGTTCGTCAGAAGCTCGTAACACATCTTCGCTAAGACCCAAAGATCCGCCGATCACAAATATTATGTGACTTCTCCCCGATAGCATAAGCTCGTCCATATGCCTTGAAAGAGCTACGGAATCATAGCTTTTTCCGTGAATGGCAAGGGCGATAACATATGCATGCGGATCCAAATATTTCCGGATCCGTTCTCCTTCTTT
Organism: Lachnospiraceae bacterium; assembly: GCA_024690725.1. Lineage (GTDB taxonomy): Bacteria > Bacillota > Clostridia > Lachnospirales > Lachnospiraceae > UBA2882. The sequence goes on along the minus strand of JAILOQ010000129.1, from coordinate 1,734 downwards.
ATCCCGGATCCTCTTATTCTCCTCATCGCCGGCCTTATCCGGCGTCTTTTCATCATCGACTTCGATCAAATCCAACTTGCAAAAAGCAGAAAGCCTTTTACGGTATTCCGATACGGCATCCCGATAAAAGGCTTCTTTGATCTTTCCGACACTAATGATCGTTATCTTCATAAATCTCTTTATAGCTTTCTTCCAACAAAGAATCAACAAGCGCCTCGGAAACTTCCGGAAACCATTCTTTTACCTTGTCCGACATAACATCCATGCGTTTGAAATATTTACTCTCCACCGTGTCTTCTTCCGTAAAATTTGCGGAAGCATCAATGATTTCGGCGGATAGATTGGATTCGATGAACGAACGGATCGCTTCTTTGTGTTTGTCATCTTCTTTTGCCAATTCCGACATCTTCTTCACGCTGTTAAACGAGACGACGCCACCTTTGATAAAGATCGCAAACAAGGTACCCATAACCCCGAGAAACAGATAATTGCTCTTCAGGAAGGAAAAACCGGAAATAACACCTGTATAAAGAAGGATGAGCACCACGATCCCAAGCAGACCCACTAAGATCAGTACATAAGCACTGGATCTGTATTCGGCAGCTTTTTCATATTTATTTTCATAGGCACGTTCCCGAAGGAGCTTCTCACGCTGTTCTTTCATCTCCTCGAGCTCATCGGACAGCTTATCCTGTAAAGCCTCCCGTTCTTCTTCGGACATATCTTCCATGCGGGAAATGATTTCCTCTGCTTCGATCGTTTCCGCTTCTTCTGCAGCGATCGCCTGCTTCTCGATCTCCTCAAGGCTTTCTACCAAAGGGACCTTACATTCCGCGCACATGGTAAATCCCGGTCGATATTCATTTTTACAAATCGGACAAAAAGCCATAATATTTCCTTTTATCGAATTCCTGTGTTTACATATTGGACAGATACTCGTCAATACCCTTGGCAGCGGCCTTTCCTGCACCCATGGCAAGGATTACGGTAGCTGCACCGGTAACCGCATCACCACCGGCATAAACACCGGCCTTTGTGGTAGCACCCTTTTCTTCGTCCGCAACGATACAGCCGCGCTTCGTCACATCGAGGCCTTCCGTTGTGGAAGAGATCAAAGGATTCGGGCTGGTTCCGAGGGACATGATGACAGCATCCACTTCCATCTCGAATTCGGAACCGGGGATCTCAACGGGAGATCTTCTGCCGCTTGCATCCGGCTCACCAAGCTCCATACGAATGCAACGGATCGCTTTCACCCAGCCGTTTTCATCGGCAAGGATTTCCGTAGGATTGGTAAGAAGGTCGAAAATGATGCCCTCCTCTTTTGCGTGATGTACTTCTTCCTTACGTGCGGGAAGTTCTTCTTCGCTACGTCTGTAGACAACATGTACTTCCGCACCCAGTCTTAATGCGGTTCTTGCCGCATCCATGGCTACGTTACCGCCGCCGACAACTGCCACTTTCTTGGCACGCATGATCGGGGTGGAAGAATTTTCATCAAACGCTTTCATCAGATTGCTTCTGGTTAAATACTCATTTGCGGAGAATACGCCGTTCGACTGCTCTCCGGGAATATGCATAAATCTGGGAAGTCCTGCTCCGGAGCCGATAAATACGGCATCAAAGCCTTCTTCCTTCATGAGTTCGTCAACCTTTGTAGCCTTACCGACTACAACGTCCGTCTCGATCTTAACACCGAGGCTTTTTACGTTCTCGATCTCTTTCTTTACGACA
>JAILOQ010000112.1 GCA_024690725.1 Lachnospiraceae bacterium | reverse complement strand
ACCATATCCGTTACATCCAAATCGCAAAATGCCACTGCTATCGGCTCACCCGATGCATCACAAACAGGTTCTCCGCCCGTGGAAAGCCATCCGAATTCCGACTTAGACACTACCGGTACGACCTCTTCATTTTTTACCAGGTTCGCAAAAACACTGTCCGAGAGATCATCCACCATACCAATGGTCTCATACGTCTCAAACGGATCGATCAAGGTAACGCAACTGTGATCCTCTCGGATCACCTGCACATAAAGATACTCGGCTCCCATGTCTTCACGCAGATCATTTAACAATTCAACTTCCGCTTCAAAGCCGTCTAAAAGTCCTCTATCTTCCAGAAAACCTTTCACAATGGCTTCATCTTCATCTCTGTCATCACTGCGTTCCAGCGATATAAACTCCTCACTTGTGACTGCAGCATATAATTCTTCCAAGTATTCAGAATCTGACAGCGTGGCTGAACTCTTCGCAATCTGAAGTGTCTTGATATTATAAGAACTCTTATAAGCGAAACCGTTTAATACAGCGGAGCCCACGAGCATAAGGAGCGTCAGAGCGATCATGCCCCTCAATATATAAGAAGTAATCTTTTTTACCAGATTCTTATGCGTCTTTCCTTCATTATTCATTCGCTGTTTTCTCCTTTTTCGCCCCACGCTTCCGAATCGAAGCGGATAATAAGAACAAGAATGCCAGGATGATCATTCCGATCACAGTTGCGAGCATTCCCTTTCTCACTCCCATATTATAAATGAAACCGAGAACAAACGACGCCAATGCCTGTGCGCCATTCTCAAACAGACTGTATACACCGAAAGATCTGTCATATCCATATTCTTCCACTTCGTCCAGATCCGTAAAGTAACTGGTCAAAAGCGGAATACCGAAACTGTCCGCAAAACCGATCAACACAAGCGCCAGTAAAATAGACGGAACATCCTGACGGATCGCAACTCCCAAAAATGCCTCCGCATAAAGGAACATTGCCGCTGCCAGACCGAATGCACGAAGATTCCGTTTCGTAAACATCTCCGTTAGAGGCGTGCCGAACAAGAGCGCAATAATACCCGTGATCATAAACGCGAAACTGATATAGGAATCACTCATTCCAAAGTCCGAACCCATAATGGGGAACAGATAATTCAGGAAATAACCGCATACCAGCAACGGCGCCATGGAAAGCAGAAAGAATCCGATGATCTTCGGACGGAAGATGAAGCGCAGCGCATTGCCCCTGTCTTGTACCTCTTCCTCTTCCTCGGTTTCGTCTTCGCTCATATTATCCAAAAGATACTTTCGGCAAACAAAATACAGCGCCACACTGATCACACCCGTTATCAGGAAAATCGTCGTATAGTTAAACCACTGAACCAGAAAACCGCCCAAAACAACACCGCAGTTGATACCCGATACAGAGGATACACTGTAGTACGCATATCCCTTATCCTTTTCTTCTTCCGGTAGTTCGGCAATCTGTACATTTACAATGATCAAAAGCACACCCCAGCCTGCACCAAGCAAAAGCGAACCAATGGTCAGAGTAAGAATATGCGGCAGTGCACGGATCAAAAGACCCGCGGTAAAAAGAAGGCTGCTCGCAAAAATAGACTTTTTCGGTCCCAATGTACGTATCACTTTTCCTCCCAAAGCCGAGAACACAGCTCCGGAGAAAACCTCAGCTGAAATCGGGATAGCCGCAAGCATCGCAGGAGAAAGTCCGAACAAAGGCTCTTCGGCCGCAATCTGCATCGAACGCAAAGGCAATATCACACAAGTGAGATTCGTAAACAAAAAGATCAAAAATACGATAAACCGGAAGATTCCCGGAGGCAATTGTACCGGCCCCGCAGCTTCCGCCTTAGCCGCGCGGTATACGCTTCTGTCCTTGAAGAAATATAAGCATTCCGCCACACCCATGATGATGACAGCCGTCATGGCAAGGACGTTCAATAAAAGCGTAACGATGATCGATTTGTTTCTTTCATTTACACTGTTTAAATCCGTACCGACTTCCAAAAAGCCAATGGGCGAATCATCCTTTCCGAAGATCGGATAATGGACGAAAAGATAACTGCCGCTGCTATCCTGCGAATTATAGGTGTGCGGTGTTCCGGTAAGCATCAGATCTTCCATATCCGTACCTTCATATTCCCAATTGTACGGATATACCACGCAGATATCTTCCATCGAATAGGTCATTGTCACGGTACCGTCGATCACGCGGTAAAGCACACAATACAAACTACCGGAGTCTTCCACTTCCGTATCAAACACTTCCAAAACCGCTTCCTTTACGGCCATATAGTCTTCCGACATAAAATCGGAAGGTTCATCCAATGCCAAAAAGGCTTCCTCCGGAATATGTTCTTCCGTCACTGCCGCCGCCAGCATTTCTTTTTCAAAAATCTGATCGATCAACTGTGACGTAAACTCCGGGAACAAAGAACCGAGCAATATCGTTACCAGTCCCGCAATGCCAAAGAAGATTAAAAATGCTACACGCACATAGGCCGTAGCCTTCAACATAAAATACCGAAGTGCCAAAAGCACCGCGATCAGCAAAAAGATCGCAGAATAGATGATCGCGATCCAGGTAATGACAATCATTGCTTTCACGGAAGAACAAGGCTGCGTCTCCCATGATTCTTCCCACACACCGTCTTTGCATATCATCAGGGAGAATTCGCCGGTTGCGAGGATCATATCGCCACCGTCCACATAATACGGAATGCTCCTCTCCAATGTCTCGCCTTCCGCAGCACTGTTCGAAACCTCTCCACTGCTTGTATCGATCAGAACAATGTCACGCGCTCCGATATCCGCAACATACAATACACCGTCACAATAACACATATTGAGCGGTACACTGCCTTTGCGATCGGTACTTGCATATAACAATTCATCTTCTTTTCCATCCACATAACGATACACATTTCCGTTATATGTCGAATAATACATCTCCTCTCCGTCGGGAGTGAAAGCAGCGTACATGACCCATGCCTCCGCTTCCTCATAGGCGTATACTTTTTCCGGTGTTCCGCCATCTATGAAGGAGATCATCTCATTCTGTTCTTTTGCCAGGTAGCGAATACCGGTATCGGTCGGAGATATGCCGGCAACACTTGGTCGCACCATGTTTTCCTCAGCGGGAATTTCTTTGATCATTTCGACTGACCGAAAATCCGTATCCATTTTCCAAATACGCTCACATGCGATTCGGATACCCTTATCGATCTCTACATCGTGGATATAGATCTTGCCGTCGCCGCCGGTTATGATCTTTTTGGCGGATGTAACACCTTTCTCCGTTAAGTCGATCCGATCCAAAATCTCTCCCGTAGGGGACAACTTTAAGACAACCCGCGTGGAATCTGCAATAACATAGATATTTCCGTCAGCATCACAGGTCACATCAGACAGTTCATTATAATAGTAGGGCTGAAACGGATGAACGGCAATCCATCTTCTGTTCAGAAAAATGCAAAACCCTGCAAGAAGGAACAAAAAGATTCCAACCCCTATCAATTTGCCTCTCAACGTCTTTGGCATAACGCTAAACCTTTCTCGTTAATGTATATTTGGAAAGCAGAGAATAATGCGGTGCTAAATGCTCTTTGTAATACCGTAAGCTCTCCACACCCATATCCTCTGTATAATTGATCATATCCGTATCCGTAAGGTATCGCTCAAAGCATTCCCGCAGGAGATATTCGTTCAAACCTTTGATGGAATTTACGGCATTCTTGTACTGATAGATTCCAAGATGATTCCGACAGGTAACGATACACAATCCGGCAGCCTCGCCGTCTACACGTACCAATACACCAAGTCCCTGCAATTCTTTGATGTGCTCTACGGCATTATATACCACCTGCTTTAAGCACCCGCAACACTCTTCACACTCTGTGTATCCGCACCAGCATTTATCCATAAATGACAGGCACTCATCTGCCATATCTTCGGTCAGTTCCACTGTTTCATAATTGAATTTTCGCTTGAAATAGCGATAACGATAGCGATCGTCCTGCGCCTCCATGCCCTCCAAAAATTCCTCGGGTGTATACACATAGTCCTGTAAATCGCGCAAATCTTCCAGTTCGAATTCCACGCCGGAAGCTTGATAATACGGAAGCATCCACGGGACGATATCCATCAGGACGAGCGGATAACCGAAGGCTTCAAAATCACGTACCAACTCTTCTGTCACGTTCTTTATCCCGTCGTTTGTGTAATGTCCAAGACACGGTGCAGCTGTCGGATAGCCGTCCAATCGCAAATAATTCAGAAGGAGAATGTAATCTCCGTATACTTTATAGAACGCGGGGAAAGACTCTTTCCATCCCCACAGATTTAAGAAACTGGTGTTTGCACACCAATGATCGTTCATCTTCTCATAGTACGGATCAAACAGGTCATGATCCTGCCATGAAACGGGTTTGTAACCCCGTTCTTCAGCCGCTTTCAAAAATGCGTCCGACATATCAAAATAATGTTTTGCATCCGCTTTCATGTATTCTCACCAAAGTTCCTTCGCCAAAATACCCTAACTTTCATTATATCAAATATGCACTTGTATCGCAAAGAAAACCGCATCAATAGTCAAATTCGTAACCCACAAGACAAAGTCCGTGCGGAGGCGCCGTAGGCCCTGCTTTTGCCCTGTCCTTTGCCAAAAGGATCTCACGCATATCTTCCGGCTGCATATAGCCTCGTCCGATCTCCAAAAGCGTACCCACAAGGATGCGGATCATATTCATCAAAAACCCATTCCCGGTAAAAGAAAATATCAGGTAATCCTCTTCTCTTCGCAAAGAAGCCGCATAGATGATGCGGACTTTTGACCTTATCTGCGCCTGCGTAGCGCAAAAACTCGTGAAATCGTGCTGTCCCACAATATAAGAAAGCGCTTGTTTCATCTTTTCCTCATCAAGTGGAACATACACATGAAGGGCATAGTCTCTGCCGATCGGATTGTCGATCTTGCCGGTATAAATACGGTATTCATACGTCTTTCGGCTCTCGCACTTACGCGGATGAAAATCCGGATCCGTCTCAACGGAATCGGTCACACGGATATCTTCCGGAAGTCTTGCGTTCAATGCCATCGCAAACTGTGCGGGCGCGATCGGGCTTTCCGTATCAAAAACCGCAGCATTACAACGCGCATGCACGCCGGCATCC
>JAILOQ010000062.1 GCA_024690725.1 Lachnospiraceae bacterium | reverse complement strand
ATGTCCTTCGTTTCCACTCCTTCGGCAACGATACGCATATCCAGGCTCTTGGCCAATTTGATGGTCTCGGATACGACCACCTTGCCGCGGTCTTTTGCATTGTCTCCGCGGAAGAATTCCGCATCGATCTTTAATACATCCAGCGGCATATCTTTTAACGAATTCAGGGAAGAATACCCCGAACCGAAGTCATCCATCGATACGGCAAAGCCGTATTCCTGCAGTCGAGTGACCGTAGTGAGCAACGCATTCTTGTCATCGAAGAACGCAGATTCGGTCAATTCTATTTCAACCAGGTTTCTGGGTGCGCCTTCTCCGTCCACGATGTCCCGGATCTGCTCCGCAAGGTCTTCTTCTACGAAATGAGCACGGGAAACATTTACGGAAACGGGAACGCAGGAAAGTCCCATATCCAGCCATTTCTTTTGATCGCGGGCGACATGCCGGAGCATATAATGATCGATCTCCGTAATGAAGCCGTTCTTTTCAAAGATGGGGATGAACTTTCCGGGGGAAACAAAACCGAGGCGCGGAGACTGCCAACGGATCAAGGCCTCGGCACCGCGTAACTCATTTGTGTTCGGATCGTATTTCGGTTGATAATATACTAAAAATTCCTCGTTGTTTAATGCGCTCTTTTGCTCCTCGAATACCGCATCCAGCCATTTCTGCTCCTCGATCAGGGCATCGTCAAAGAAGGATACGCAGGAGTCCTCACGTTCGCTTACCGCATTTCTTGCGGCACAGGCATTGTTGTATTCCACTTCGATGTCGACGCCGCGACGACGAACGATCCGTCCTTTTTCGTCCGTGCGGGCGGGCAAAAGATCCACACCGGCCTGGAAATTGAAAATGTGATCATGGCCGTCATCGACATTGGAAATATCCGCAATAAGATTGTTTAATCGTTTCCGAAGCTCATCTTCCGAACCGTAGCGAAGTAACAGAGCAAAGTTGGAAGAAGAAACGTGGGCCAGCATTTCTTTGCGGGTAATGTTGGAAAGGATACGTTCATATACCTGCTTTAAGAGCTTTTCTCCTTCCGGAATGGAGTGGCACATACAGTAATTCCGATACTTTAAAAATACCAGGTTTACAATGGCATAATTGTTCTTTGCATGGAAAGGACTTCGCAAAATCTGCTCGCCGCGATAGGTATACCACAGCCAGTTATGACCGCGGGTCACCGCATCGGTAAAGAAGATGCGAAGCGCGCGCCTGCTGTTGTTCACATTACTGATGACTGCGATCATCAGCATGATGAATACCGTGATGGAGAAAGTGACCACGATCAAAATATAGCCTGCGATCATGAAAAGATCCTGTGAGTCCATGGAAACGATGGCTTTCCCGATCAATTGTCCGGAACCGTTGTTTATATCGACGGAAAGCCACAGCGGCAGATGTACGGCGCTGCTTAGCAGGTTTTCGAACTGCTCCGCCGCTTCTTCGGGAGAAAGGTCCTCATCCTCAAATGCGGTATTGGCACTGAAACCATCGGAAGAGACCGAATACTCGATCATTCGTCTGTAAAGCTCCGTGTAATGCACGGAAATCTGATGGTCGTCGAGAATATACAGATCGTCCTCAGAGTCTTTGTATGTCCGGATTTTTTCCCGCAAGTGCAGATATGCGGTTTCCGTATGGTCCAGATTACAGGTATTTTCTCCGGTTTGGTGCACGATATTACCATCTTCGTCCGTGATCAGGTAGTCGATACCCGAAGTATCGAGCGTGGCATAGATCGTTTCATCATCGGGATTTGCATCATAGAGATCCGCCATGTACTGAATGGTATTGTAGCGGTCTTCGAGCTTAAAATTCACTACGTAGTCCACGAATACGCGGATGAACAATATGACGAAGCCGATCTGGATCACGCTTAACAAAACAAATGCCAGCAGGATGCCGAGAAAATTTGTTTTCTTGATCTTTTTTATATTGATGTCTCTTGCTTTTGCCATGATCTTCCCCTCTTTCAAAACGTGGATTATCCCTACGCTTATCCTAGCAAAAATCATACAAATATTCAATCCGTGAAAACATTGCGAAACGCCCTTATTTCGGGTATGATTAGGATATGTTGCGGTAGAAAACGCAGGTAATGCGAAAAGTGAAAAGGAGAAGGGTATGTACGAAAAAGTAACAGACAGCATTTTGAATGTAGGCATCAATGACCCTGAGGTAAAGAAATTTGAGAATCAGTTCGACCTGCCGGAGGGCATGGCGTACAATTCCTATCTGATATTGGATGAAAAGGTTTGCCTGATGGATTCCGTGGATGCGGATGTGACAGATGCCTGGATGGAGAATGTTAAGACAGCGTTATCGGGACGGAGCATCGACTATCTCGTGGTTCAGCATATGGAGCCGGATCATTCCGGATCTTTGGAGGCGATCGTAGACGCGTATCCGGATATGAAGATCGTAACGAGCATGCAGGCATCCAAGATGATGGGACAGTTCTTTGACCGGGATTTTTCCGACAAGGTACAATTGGTAAAAGAAGGTGATACGCTTTCTTTGGGGGAACATGAGCTTTCGTTTATCGCTGCTCCGATGGTGCACTGGCCCGAGGTCATCATGACCTATGAAAAGAAAGAAAAGATCCTCTTTGCTGCGGATGCTTTCGGTAAGTTCGGCGTGCGTGAAGCAGAGCCGGATGATTGGGCGTGTGAAGCAAGAAG
>JAILOQ010000039.1 GCA_024690725.1 Lachnospiraceae bacterium | reverse complement strand
TAAAAACGGATGACAACATATATAAGCAGTTTATTAATGATGAGCTGAAGCTGGACGGAGAAACATTCTCGGAAATTTTCAGCTATATGCAAGAAGATTTTGGCATGGATCCGACGACATTCTACTATGATGTTGATGAGGATGGTAAGGATGAGCTGCTTGTGTCAACACTTTTCTATGGCTATAACATCTATGATGTGAGAGATGGGGAATTGGTATTGTTGGATTGCGGTGACGGAACGGCGGCAGTATGCGGTGTGTACGAAGGAAATGGCCATGTTTATGTCAGCCACAGCGACTTTTCTCATGCGGGCAGGAAGCTTTTGACACTTACAAGATATGATAAAAACGGAAATGTCATAGAGACAATAACCATCAATGCGGAATACTGGGATTCTGAAAATGATGTATATGATGAAAACAGTGATTTCACATATAACGGTCAAAAGATTACCATGCAGGAATATGAGAATTATATAAATTCCTATGTTTTCATAGATCCTGAGTCAGAGAAAAAAGAAAACTGATAAATTTACTTTCCTGTAAATTATTGCACTCCCATCAAGATGTTTTGTGCCGGCTCCGGGGATGGATATCCTCGGAGCTTTTGTGTTTCCGGCAGGGTGTGTGCGCCCCATTCCTTTTCGCCTGCTCGCGTCCAAAATCATAGCGATAACCCCAAGTTATCGCTGACGATAAGATCAAACGATTTTTCAAAAGAAAAGACAAATGATACGATGGATTCATCAAATAAAAAGGAGGAGCAGAAAAGATGAGCAATTATAAATTTGAAACATTACAGTTACACGTTGGACAGGAACAGGCGGATCCGGCTTCGGATTCCAGAGCGGTACCGATTTACCAGACAACTTCATATGTATTCCGTAACAGTCAGCATGCAGCCGATCGTTTCGGACTTGCGGATGCCGGAAACATTTACGGAAGACTTACCAATTCCACACAGGATGTGTTGGAAAAGAGACTTGCGGCATTGGAAGGAGGTAGCGCAGCACTTGCCCTGGCATCCGGATCGGCAGCGATCACATACACGATCGAAGCACTTGCCGCAAATGGAGGTCACATCGTAGCGCAGAAGACAATTTACGGAGGATCCTACAATCTTTTGGGACATACACTTCCGCAGTATGGCATTACAACAACATTTGTGGATGCGCACAATCTCCAAGAAGTAGAGGCGGCGATTCAGGAGAATACCGGAGCGATCTATTTGGAGACATTGGGAAATCCCAACAGTGACATTCCGGATATCGATGCGATCGCGCAGATCGCGCATAAGCATGGAATTCCCGTCGTAGTGGATAATACCTTCGGAACACCGTATTTGATCAGACCGATCGAGCATGGAGCCGATATCGTCGTTCATTCCGCAACCAAGTTTATTGGCGGACACGGAACAACATTGGGGGGTGTGATCGTTGAGTCCGGTAAGTTCAATTGGAAAGAAAGCGGAAAATATCCGAATATCGCAGAAGCAAATCCCAGTTATCATGGCGTATCCTTCTATGATGCAGTCGGACCGGCAGCATTTGTAACATACATTCGTGCGATCCTGTTGCGAGATACCGGAGCGACCCTTTCTCCGTTTAATGCGTTCCTTCTTTTGCAGGGTGTGGAGACACTTTCTTTAAGAGTGGAAAGACATGCGGAGAATACAAAGAAGGTTGTGGAATATTTGAAAAACAGCCCTTATGTGGAAAAGGTAAATCATCCTTCGCTTGCGGAGCATCCGGATCATGAACTTTACGAGAGATATTTCCCGAACGGCGGCGGTTCTATTTTCACCTTTGATATCAAGGGAGGTAAAGAAGAGGCGTGGAAGTTCATCGATAACCTCAAGATCTTTTCGCTTCTTGCGAATGTGGCGGATGTAAAGAGTCTGGTGATCCACCCGGCATCCACAACACACTCGCAGCTTTCCGATGAGGAACTGGAAGATCAGGGAATCCATCAGAATACCATTCGACTCTCTATCGGAACGGAACACATCGATGATATCATTGCAGATCTGGAAAACGGATTCGCGGCAATAAAGCAGTAAAGAGAGCGGGAAACGCAGGGTATACGGGAAGGAGACAGGATCATGTCAAATATTTATAAAGGTACGACAGGACTTATAGGGAATACACCGCTTGTTGAGGTGGTAAATTTGGAACGTGAACTGGGACTTGAAGCAACCGTTTTGGTGAAACTGGAATACTTCAATCCCGCTGGATCCGTGAAAGACAGGATCGCAAAAGCAATGATCGAGGATGCAGAGGAAAAGGGCCTGTTAAAAGAAGGTGCTGTGATCATCGAGCCGACATCGGGAAATACCGGGATCGGACTTGCTTCCATTGCGGCGGCGAAAGGATACCGGTTGATCCTTACAATGCCGGAGACCATGAGTGTGGAACGGAGGAACATCATCAAAGCTTACGGCGCGGAGATTGTGCTCACGGAAGGGAGCAAGGGAATGAAAGGGGCCATTGCCAAGGCGGAAGAGCTGGCAAAAGAAATCCCGAACAGCTTCATTCCGTCGCAGTTTGAAAACCCGGCCAATCCTGCCATTCATAGGGCAACGACCGGACCGGAGATCTGGAAGGATACGGACGGAAAGGTGGATATTTTTATTGCCGGAGTCGGAACCGGCGGTACCGTGAGCGGAGTCGGGGAATATTTAAAAGAGCAAAAGAGCGATGTGAAGATCGTGGCTTTGGAGCCGGAAGATTCTCCGGTGCTTTCGGAAGGAAAAGCGGGAGCACATAAGATTCAGGGAATCGGGGCCGGATTCGTTCCGAAGACACTGAATACATCCATATACGATGAAATTTTCAAGGCACCGAATCAAAACGCATTTGAAACGGCCAAGTTGCTTGCGAGAAAAGAAGGAATATCCGTTGGAATTTCTTCCGGCGCAGCATTGTACGGGGCGATCGAACTTGCAAAACGCCCGGAGAACAAGGGGAAAGTGATCGTGGCACTTCTCCCTGACAGTGGAGACAGATACTATTCGACACCGTTATTTACGGAATAGAACAGGATTCGTAACAGGTTGTGTAAGTTCTCCGAATCAGGTAAATCAGGGATATCCGCAGAATTCGGGATATCCGCAAAACCAAATGAATCCGTCTTATCCGGATTATAACGGAGGACAGGAAAACAGATTTTGAGCCCTACGTTCGGAGCATATGCGTTAAGGTGTTTAACACCCGTTTTTTGTCGGTGCTCCATGTGGGAGCGATCAGTAAGTTGCGAGGTCCATCGCCGGTCAGGCGGTGGACTGTTATATGTTCGGGGATAAGATCCAGGCACTTTACGATGAGTGCGCAGTATTCCTCCATGGTAAATACGGGGAAAGGGTTGGCTTCGTAGATCTCGGCAAGCCGGGTGCCTTTCAGTACATGGAGAAGCTGCAGTTTGATGCCGTCGATCGGAAGAGCACAGGCCTCTTTAACGGAGGTGAGCATCATCTCTTCCGTTTCTTTGGGAAGCCCCAGGATCACGTGAGCGATCACTTTGATCCCGATGTCATGCAGGCGACGGGCGCTGTCGGAAAACTGTTCAAAGGTATAGCAGCAGTTCATGTCCGCGAGGGTCTCGTTGTGCGAAGACTGCATCCCCATCTCTACCCATACGGGTTTGATCCGGTTTAATTCCGAAAGCAGTTGAAGGACTTCATCACTTAGGCAATCGCATCTGGTCGCAACGGAGAGGATCACGACATCCGGGTGATCGATCGCTGCCGAGAATATGGTGCGCAAATATTCGATGGGCGCATAGGTATTGGTGAAGGCCTGAAAGTAGGCGATGAATTTCCGGCAATCGCTTTTGGATGAAACCTGTTCTTTGGCCCGGTCGATCTGTGCGTGAATGTCTTCGGGACTGCAGCGGAAACGCAGATGATATGCATTCCCCATCTCTGTCCCGGGAGCGGAAGGCTCGGTGGGAACGGGAAAAGAACGGGTTGCACGCGCGGAAGTATCGCAGGCATTCTCCTTGCTGCCTGCGGGATCCGCTTCGCGTCCGCATGCAAAATCCCCGCTGCCGCCGGCGGAACAAAACGCGCATCCGCCCGTGCCGACACAACCATCCCGGTTAGGACAGGTCATCCCGGCGTCGAGAGAGAGCTTATAGACTTTCTCGCCGTATGTTCTTTTCAGGTATTCGTTGACAGAGGTATAGTTATGCATGGATGTTCCTTCGTAAGTTGTTTTTCACATCAACTTATTCTATCATATCATTGTGAGGATCCATCAACGGAAAACGGAATTGTGATAGGATCGAAAAAACGAATGGGATGATGCGGGCCAAAACCGCATGGAAAGGACAGACCATGAAAAAGAGAATTATATGCTTCGGAGACTCCAATACCTGGGGGTATAATCCGGTAACCGGAGAACGATACGACGAGAATACGCGTTGGCCGATGGTGCTGCAAAAGCTTTTGGGTGATGCATATCAGGTGATAGAGGAAGGCCAGAACGGGCGCACGATCGCAAATGCGGATCCGTGGGAATGGGGCGATAAATGTGGCATGGACTACATCGTGCCGATGGTGGAGAGTCATTATCCTTTTGATCTTTTGATCATCATGCTCGGTTCGAACGATCTGAAAGCAAAGTTCGGACTTCCTGCCGGAGATATCGCGGGCAGTCTGCAAAATATGCTGATGAAAACGAAAAGTTTTTTGAAATATAAATGCAATGCGGAGCCGGAAATCTTGATCGTGGCGCCGCCGTGTTTGGGAGAGGATTTCAAGAATTCGCCCTTTGCACCGTTTTTTGATGCGGATAAGTGCGTGGAAAACTCGAAGCAATTGGCTTACTGGTATGAGATGGTCGCAAAACAGTTCTCTTGCGATTTCTTCGATGCATCCGCCGTCTGTGCGGCCGGTAACGTCGATTCTCTGCATCTGATGGAGGACGGACACAAAGCACTTGCCGAAGGGCTCTGCAGACATATTACAAAGGCATGACCTATGAAACTACGGAAGTGATGCGGTTTTCGCATCACTTCATTTTTTGCATTTTGGAAAGATTCTTATTGTTGCCGATGACGATCAATACATCATTTTCCCGCAGGGGCAAAGAAGGATCGAAGTCAGACTGCAGAGTATTGTTCCTGCGGATCGCGATGATATTCAATCCGTAGTTCGGGCGCACATTTAAGGCCAGAATGCTCTTTCCGATCCAGGCACCGGGAACAGCGATCTCCATGATGCCGTGGTGCTCCGACAACTGTGTAAAGTCGATGACATTGTCGGAGATCAGTTTTCTGGAAAGCTTCGAAGCGGCAACGTGTTCGGGGATGATGCACATGGAAGCGCCCAGTGCTTTCAAAACTTCCTCATCGGTTTCATTTTGCACCTTGCAGATGATCTCCGGTGTCTCCAAAGCGCGCAGGTTCATGGTGATGATGACGGATGTGGCCAGGTCTTTGGAGGTGCATACGATAACGCAGTCGTATTTGTTGATGCCGATCCCGGCAAGGGATGCGCGGTTCTTTGCATCGAAACAGACGGCTTTGGAAACCTGATCCGCAATACTTTCGATATGTTCTTCTTCGTTGTCTATCACCAGGACATTATGTCCTTCTTTGTACAGGTCCTTGGCTAACTGCGTGCCAAACAACCCCAGTCCGATGATTGCAAATGATTTCATAATGATCCTCCTATCCGATCATGATCTTTGTGGTGGGATATTTCATCGACAGATCTTCTTTTGCCTTAAAAAATCCCAATGTCAGTGTTAACAGTCCGACGCGTCCCACATACATGAGCAAAATGACGATGATGCAGGAAACGGGAGAAAGCGATGACGTCACGCCCAAGGATAATCCTACGGTGGCTAACGCCGAAATGCTTTCGAACAATGCCGGAAGAAACGATATCGGTGATGTGATATTGATAAGGAACCCGCCCAGGATACTTAGGATCACAAAGCCGCCGGCAACGGTAAAGGCGTAGCGCAGCTGTTCATCGGTAATGGTCCGGTGGAACAGCGTAATGCTTCTTTTTCCCTGCAGGTTTGTGAAGATCGCTTTCAAGAGGATGAGGAAGGTCGCGGTCTTGATACCTCCGGCGGTAGAGCCGGCAGATCCGCCGATCATCATGAGGATGGCGGTGAGCGTGACCGAAGCATCGGTCAAAGAAGACTGATCGACGGAAGCAAAGCCCGCGGTTCTCGGTGTGACGGACTGAAATATGGCATTTACGATCTTATCGCGCAGCGACAGAGCTTCGATCGTGGCCGGGTTATGAAGTTCCAGGAAAAAGAACGAGATCGTACCGCATACGATGAGTCCTGCAGTAACGGAAAGCACGATCCGTGTATTGACCGTCCAGTTGCGCGGCTTTTTTGCGGTGACGATATCGTCCCATACAATAAAGCCGATACCGCCGATCATGATCAAAAGTGCGACGGTGAGCAAAGCGATCGGCTGTCTTTGAAATGCGATCAATCCGTTTCCGGGCATGAAATATCCCATAAGATCAAAGCCGGCATTACAAAAAGCCGATACCGAATGGAACAGACCGAACCACAGTGCGCGATGTGCACTCATAGTCGGCAGAAAGCAGAAAAACAGGATGAGCGCTCCGATGCCTTCAAACGTCAGCGAACCGATCAGAAGACGCTTCTGGATCCGTGTGATGCTTTTTATGCTGTCCACGCCCAAAGACTCGGCGCTGAGGGAGAGGGTTTGTATGTTGTTCTTGCGATTGACCAGATGAAAAAGGACCGTAAGGATGGACATGAATCCCAAGCCTCCGGTTTCCATGAGAAGCAAAAGAACGGCCTGTCCAAAGAAGGAAAACGTCGAGAAAACATCAACGAGCGACAGTCCGGTGACACAGACCGCCGAAGCGGAAGTGAAAAGAGCCGTAAGAAAACCGCAGCTTTCCCCGGATGTTGATGCGATCGGCAGGGTGAGCAATACGGCACCCGCCAGTATGATGGTAGCAAATACTACGGTAATGGTCTGATATAGGTTTTGTGTGATTTTTTTCCATCCTGTTTTGATATGCATGGTATTCCTTTTGTCCCCTGTTTCATCATAAGGATTGCAGGGTTATATGTAAAATGCTATTATTAAATAGAAACAATGCCTAAATAGGTATGAGGGAAGATATGACAATACGACATTTGAAACTCTTTTTGGAAGTATATAAGACCATGAATATCACGAAGGCTGCGGAAAATGTGAATATGACGCAGCCGACGGTGACACGTGCCATTCAGGAGCTGGAAGAGCATTACGGCATGAAGTTTTTTGACAGGATCAACCGGAGACTGAGCGCGACGGAGGCCGGCAATAAGTTTTATTCCTACGCGGGTAAGACGATCGAAGCGTTTGAACATATGGAAAGTTCGATGTCAGAGTGGCATCAAAAGGAAGTGATCCGGATCGGTGCGACGATCAGTATCGGAAGTGTGTTGATCCCGCAGATCGTCAACACGTTCAAAAAACGCCACCCGGATGTGTTGATAAAGATCAGCGTGGATAACTGTGAACATCTTCAGCAACTCCTGTATGACAATCAGTTGGATTTTGCCCTGCTGGAAGGCTTTGTGCCGGGGGAACACATCTATTACGAGGCATTTACGGAAGATGAACTGGTCCTTTTGCTGCAACCGAATGACGAGAGATGTAAAAAGAAGGTCATCTCCTTCGAGGAACTTGCGGATGATGCGTTTTTGCTGAGGGAAAAGGGAAGTGTCGGCAGAAATTATGTGGATGTTTTGTTTTCTTCTCATGGTCTTCCGCTCGACCCCGTGATGGAAAGTGTCTCCGTTCATACGATCGTAAATGCCGTGCATTCCGGGCTTGGCATTTCCATTGTTCCGAAGAACTTAGTCAAGCACAGTATCACCTCGGGCTTCGTTGGTTCCTGTGAGATCGAAGATGTGAACATGGTGCGAAAAAACTATATCGTGTGGCATGAAGGAAAATACATTACCGATACCATGCACGAACTGATGGAGCTTTGCAAAAAGGTAGGAGGTCTTCGATGAAGGAAACGACATTTACATTAAAGAACAGAACCTGCGTATTTCACGGGCAAGAGGATCCCGCATATCTTTTCATCCTTCCGATGGATGGAGGTGAGATGAAGGAGCTTCCTGCGTTTTTGGGATATATGGAACAGGCATCACATCCGGCTTTCGCGCTGGTCGCATTTATGATCGGGGATTGGAATAAGGAGTTATCCCCCTGGGATGCACCTGCGGTTTTCGGCAGGGAATCGTTCGGTCACGGCGCGGCGGAAACGCTTGCCTTCGTGACGGAGGACCTTGTCCCATATGTCGCGGCACTCGCGGATCTGCCGACCGATATCAAACTCGTGTTGGGCGGGTATTCTCTGGCCGCGTTGTTTTCTCTTTGGAGCTCTTATCAGACGGATGCGTTTTATGCGGTTTCCGCGGCATCTCCGTCCGTATGGTTTCAGGGTTGGCGGGATTACATCGGTGCCAAGGAGTGTCTGGCAGAGCGCGTCTACTTAAGCCTCGGGGACAAGGAAGATAAGACCAAAAATCAGGTCATGAAAACCGTGGGCGAGAACATCGTACGGCAATATGAATGTTTGCAGAAGCAGTCCGTTACATGCATTCTGGAATATAATGAAGGAAATCATTTCCGGGATGCGATCAAACGGAGTGCGCGCGGCTTTGCGTGGTCTGTTACCGAAGAACCATAAGCGCATCTTCCGAAATCCTTGATCCGGCAGCCGGCCTGAGGAGGCGTGCAAGATTCAGCACCCTTCGTCCGTGTTGCGGGTGACAAACCATTTATAGTTTTCTTCGTAAAACAGGCGGATGTGTTTTCCGCGGACCATGCAGGTATACATGATCCCGGCGCCACCGGCTTTGCGGCTGGCACAGCGCTCCCTGTGCAACACGCGATCGATCTCGTAGCGCACGCCGTCTTCCCAGACGATACAAAGCGGGCGCAGAAACCCGTCCGGCGTAAATTCCGCCGTCACATCTACATATACTTTATTCTTCGCTTCTTCCATTTATACATCATCCTCTTGCTTCATATGAAATAACAACTCTTCCGATCCGGTACGATTGCCGGCTTCGAAGTAGGAGTGCGGATGCACCATGTGGTCTTCGGCCTTGGCATCCAGACCGGACAGATACCGGTCAAAATACATGCGCCCCCGCAGGATACAATCGTGACCGAAACGATTCCGCAAGCCGTCCACTGCGATATCGACCTTTAATTGCTTTTCGCGCAATACTTCATCGGTAAACAGATCCATCTGATAACAGTAGGCGTCCGGCTGCAGTTGGCCGACGCGGACACCGAGACTTCGGATCGGGCGCTCCCAGGCATAGTTTTGGCGAAACAGATCCGTCGCATAGTCCGCGATCTCTTCGGAAATATTGGTCGGGATGGAAATCTTTTTCTGCCTGGTAAAAGAACAGAGTTCATTGTCGCGAACGTAGATCCCGACAAGGCGGCCGACGAAGTGATTCTCCCGAAGGCGTGCGGCTACACTCTCCGATAACAGCAAAAGAACCAGACGGACATCGTTCTCATCCGTCAGATCTCTGGGCGTGGTGGTACTGTTGCCGATGCTCTTGATCGGCGATTCGGCCTCATACGGCGAAACCGGAGATGCATCCGTTCCGTTTGCGAAGGACCAAAGGACGAGTCCCATCTTACCGAATTGGGAGAGCAGAAGATCCGGCTCGGCAGTGGCAATATCGCCGACGGTGTGGATGCCGAGGGTGTGCAGCTTTCGGATCGTAGCCCTTCCCACATATAATAAATCTTCGGCGGGAGCGCGCCAGACGATGTCTTTATAATTCTCCCTTGTGATGGTGGTCACGGCATCCGGCTTTTTGTAATCGGAGCCGAACTTAGCGAAGATCTTATTGAAACTGACACCGATCGAGACGGTGAGCCCGAGCTCGTGGCGCACGCGGGCGCGGATCTCTTCCGCGATCGACAGGGCAGAGCCCTTGCAGGACAGGGACTGCGTCACATCCAGCCACGACTCGTCGATGCCAAACGGTTCCACCAGGTCGGTATATTCCCTGTAAATATCGCGCGCCAGACGGGAAAAGCGCAGGTAAAGGTCCATGCGCGGCGGGACGAAGATCACGGTGGGACAGGCTTTTCGCGCCTGCCAGAGCGCCATGCCTGTCTTAACACCCAGGCGCTTGGCCGGATAATTGGCGGTCAGCACGATCCCGTGCCGGGCCTCCGGATCGCCGCCCACGGCCAGGGGACGCCCCGCAAACTCCGGGTGGTGCAGCTCTTCCACGGAGGCATAATAGGCATTCATATCGACATGTAAGATCGCGCGATCCATGGAAACCTCCCTCCCCGGCACTGTGAGTTAGCATGTGTTCTTTGCCCCGGGCCTTCCGAAAAGGCCCTCATATCAAGGTTGTAAGACAGATTATAGAACAAATGTTCGATTATTTCAAGTCCGAGTTTTCTTTTTGTCGGCTTTACTTCTTTTGCGGTTTCGATGTATGATAACAAAGGCATGCACCGGCATGGTTTTGCGGTTTGTGCGACATGGGAAGACGGAGAAAAGAAATGAACGAGAAAAACGGACCGATCCTGACCACACTTTGCTATATTGAACAGGATGACAAATATCTGATGCTGCATCGCATCAAGAAACAAAACGATTTAAATAAGGATAAATATATCGGCGTGGGCGGGCACGTGGAGTTCGGTGAGACACCGGACGAGTGCTTAAAGCGCGAGGTGTATGAGGAGACCGGGGCAAAGAACATCTCCTATAAGGCCAGGGGACTGGTTATCTTTATCTATGGAAATGAAGACGAACCCGAAGAGCGGATCGTAGAGTACATGCATCTGTATACGGCAAGACTTTCCGCGGAGGGCTTCGGGCTTGCGGATCCTTTCCGGGTGCCGGAATGTGACGAGGGCGAACTGGTCTGGATCGAAAAGGATGCGGTCTGCGACCTGCCGATCTGGGAAGGCGATAAGATATTCTTCCGCCTGTTAAAAGAACGAACGGATTATTTTTCGTTAAAGCTTGTATATAATAAAGAAGATAAACTGATCGAGGCTGCGCTCAACGGCGAAGCGCTGAAGGTTTGATCGGATACGGTAGTGTTTGTGTAACGGAAGGAAAAAAGATGAGGGAAAAAGAGATCAAAACAGCATTTGTAACGGGAGCGTCCCGTGGGATCGGCGCCGAGATCGCAAAGGTATTGGCGCAGATGGATATGGATCTGTATCTGGTCTGTCGCAGTTCGGAAGAAAAGGTGCGGGAACTTTCACAGGAGTTAGCCGGGGCTTACGGCGTGAATGCGACGTTCTTTGTCGGAGACATCGGAGATCCGGAGTTTGTCGCGGATTGTTTTGCGAAGATCGAAGCCGAAGGAAAAACGGTGGATGTTCTTATCAACAATGCGGGGATCTCTTATGTCGGACTTTTAACGGATATGGAGATCGGGGATTGGCGGCGCATAATGGCGACCAATCTGGACGCGCTCTTTTACACCTGCCGTCTCGCGGTGCCGAAGATGGTGCATAAGCAAAGCGGTAAGATCATCAATATCTCGTCCGTCTGGGGCAGAGTCGGTGCGTCCATGGAAGTAGCCTATTCCACATCGAAAGGCGGTGTGGATGCGTTTACAAAGGCACTTGCCAAGGAGTTAGCCCCCAGTAACATTCAGGTGAATGCGATCTCCTGCGGTCTGATCGATACGGATATGAACGCCTGCTTTTCCGAAGAAGACCTTGCGGCGGTGATCGAAGAGATTCCGGCGGATCGCATGGGCAAAGCCGGCGAGGTTGCGGAGATGGTAAAGCAGATCCTGCAAAGTCCTTCTTATCTTACGGGACAGGTCATAACCATCGACGGCGGCTGGCAGTGAAAATTGTAAATTAAAATGTTACAAAAATATTTACAAAAGAAAATACAAGATTCGGTGGGGGTTCGAAATCAAAAATCAATATTTTGATGAATAACCCGTTTGCAACCTAGTTATGTCAATCTTTTTGCACAATAAGTTGTTGACAAAGATATTACAGGATGCTATATTATCAATGTAACATTTTTGTAACAATTCATTTTGGAGGAACTATGTTTCGTAAATCTGCAAAGATTTTATCCGTAATATTAGCTGCGGCAATGATGATGACGGCGACTCCCTTATCCGCACAGGCGGGGATTTTAAGTGCCGGTGCATCCGTTGAGGGTCCCAATACCACGACGATCGACGAGGTGGTTGCGACATCCGGCGTTGTTGTGGCAGACAATATAGAAGTACAGAAAACCGCTCCGGTTGCAGAGCCTGCAGCACAGACGGAGGTGGCACCGGAAGTTACGGCAGAGCCGGAAGTAAAGCCGGTCATGCTCAGTGCAGGTGCGGATGCGGTAAAGGATACCGTAATTCAGGAAAAAGAAGAGGAAACACAGATTTCCGAACTTGTGACCGTTGAGGATACGGTGGATGTGATCACAGAAGATACCGTTTCTCAGAACGATCTGGAAGATTTTTCCGATCTTGTTATCGCTCAGGTAAACGATTACGTTAATGTACGTGATATTCCGAGTGAGGAAGGCGAGATCTTAGGTAAGTTATATGATGATTCCGTAGGACATTTCATTTCCGAGCAGAACGGCTGGTATGAGATCAAGTCCGGTAGCGTACAGGGATTCGTAAAGGCAGAGTATTGTGTGACCGGTGACGAAGCAGTTGCTTTGGTAAAAGACGTCAGCACGAGAATCGCAACCGTTACGACCACAACCTTGTTCGTTCGTGAAGAAGCAAGCACGGATTCCTCTGTTGTCGGCATGGTTCCGATCGAGGATGAGTTAAAGGTTACCGAAGAAGGCGTTACCGAAGGTTGGGTTAAGGTCAGCGTCGAAGAAGGCGAAGGCTATGTATCCACCGAGTTCGTAACACTTTCCACCGAATTTGTTGAGGCTGAGTCCAAGGCAGAAGAGGAAGCAAGACTGGCAGCGGAAGAGGCTGCACGTAAGAAAGCAAATGCTGCTGCAAAGAAGTCTTCCGGTGGTTCTTCCGGCGGAGCATCCGTAAGCGGTGGATCCGGTACGGGCGGTTCTGTTGCAAGCTACGCATTACAGTTCGTCGGCAATCCTTATGTATACGGCGGTTCCAGTTTGACCAACGGTACAGACTGCTCCGGTTTCGTAATGAGTGTATACGCACACTTCGGAGTTGGCTTACCGCACTCCTCCGGTGCACAGAGAGGTTGCGGTTACGATGTAGGCGGTCTTGGCAATGCACAGCCCGGTGATATCGTATGCTACAGTGGTCACGTAGGAATCTACATCGGTGGCGGACAGATCGTTCACGCATCTACGGCTGCAACCGGTATCAAGGTTTCCAACGCAAGCTACAGAACACCTCTTAGTGTAAGACGTATCTTCTAAAGAACGGTAAATACAGAGATTACAAAGCCCTGCTCAAATGAGCAGGGCTTTTTTGTTTTATGGTTTTCAAAAACAAAACGGCATGCTATAATATACCTATATTACCTCAGAAAGGGATGATATCATGAAATTTGTAATTTTAGGTAAGAACATTGAAGTAACAGAAGGTTTGAGAGCCGCAGTGGAGGAAAAAATCGGCAAGTTAGAGCGTTATTTCACACCGGAGACCGAGGTTCATGTTACTCTGAGCGTGGAGAAGGACAGACAGAAGATCGAGGTTACGATTCCTGTGAAGGGCAACATTATCCGTTCCGAGCAGGTGAGCAGCGACATGTATGTGTCTATTGATCTGGTGGAGGAGATCATCGAAAGACAGCTGAAGAAATATAAGAGCAAATTAACGGACAACCAGCAGGCCGCAGCAAGCTATTTCAAGAAGGACTACATCGAGAAGGATTACATGGATGAAGAGGAGATCAAGATCATCCGTTCCAAGAAATTCGATATCAAGCCGATGTATCCGGAAGATGCGTGCGTGCAGATGGAACTTTTGGGACATGGTTTCTTTGTATTTATCAATGCAGAGACCGATCAAGTAAATGTTGTTTATAAGAGAAAAAGCAACACATACGGTCTGATCGAGCCCGAAGTGTAATGGCATAAATTTCATATTGCGAAGCAGGGGATGGAAGCGCGTGTGCGTCCGTCCCCTTTTTTTATAAATATAGTGAGAAAAATGATATATAAGGTTTTGCTATGTTATAATAAATGCAGTATGAAAGTGATGAGGTGGTGTATGGATCAACTTAGGAAATGTTTGAAAGAAAGCAATAATGTGAAGATAAAGACGTATTATATCACATTGATCGTGGCATGGTTTTCCACACTTTTGTCTATGGTAGCGGATTATCTGCAGGGCTTCAGTGCAAGGGTGTTGATACTGCTTGCCGTCGGCATGGTGATCATGCTGCTGTTGATGATCTTCAGTCTGAAATACCATATAGAAAACATTGGCAGCCATATCCTTGTATATTTGTTTAATGTCGTTCTTTTTCCGGAATTGTTTTTACAAAGCGGAGGGGTCAGCAGCGGAATGGTGTTGATATTCATTGTTTCGCTTGCGGTGACGGCGGTCTTACTGGAAGGAAAATTCAGAGTGATAGCGTATCTGATCAGTATTGTCATGATGGAATATACGATCATTTATTCCTATCGGGCGCAGGATAAGATCACGCTTCTTTCGTATAAAGACTCCGTTGTGGATTACGTCATAACACTGTTGGTCGTAAGCGTCACGGTTGTTTGTATTATGACGGCGATCTTGCGCGCGTACGATGAAGAAAAAGAAAAGACGGATGAATTAAATAAACGTCTGACGGAACTTTCCGTGAAAGATGAATTATCCGGTCTGTATAACAGAAGAGAATTGTTCCGGCGCCTGGATGTGATATATGATTGTGCAGTCGGAAGCAAGGTTCCGTCATCCAGACAGGACTGCTACATTGCAATGTTTGACATCGACAATTTCAAATCGATCAATGATACCTACGGGCATCAGTTCGGGGATGAGGTGCTTTCTACGATCGCTCATGTTCTGATGGAACACGCCCCGGAAAAAGAAGGAGAACTTGCTGCCCGCTACGGCGGAGAAGAGTTCGTGAACATTATCCGCGCCAAGGACCAAGAGCATGCGCTTGAACGGGTGGAAGAGATCCGCAAGGAGATCGAAGACCTCAAATGGGAGGAGGTTCCCGATCTTACGGTGACGATCAGCGGCGGACTTGCGAGCTGTGAGAAGTATGAAGAATTGAGAATGGCGATGCACGATGTGGACGCACTTTTATACAAGGCAAAGCACGAAGGAAAGAATCGCATTCAAGCTTGAGTTTTCAAGTAAATATACATTGAAAAGCCCCGTTAACTATGGTAAAATAGGCCTAGTGGGCAATGACAAAAAAATAACAATCATTGCATGGCACAAAGCAAAGTATTTTAGAAAATCTGGAGGAAAGAAACATGGCAAAGAAAATCGTGTTAGCCGGTGCATGCCGTACAGCTATCGGCACCATGGGTGGTGGCTTAAGCACAACACCTGCAGCTACCTTGGGTAGTATCGTTATCAAAGAGGCTTTGAACAGAGCCGGAGTAAAGCCTGAGGATGTAGATCAGGTATATATGGGATGCGTAATCCAGGCAGGTCTTGGACAGAACGTTGCACGTCAGGCATCCATCAAGGCAGGACTTCCGATCGAAGTTCCCGCTGTGACCGTTAACGTAGTTTGCGGTTCCGGTCTGAACTGTGTTAACATGGCTGCTCAGATGATCCAGGCAGGTGATGCGGACATCGTTGTAGCAGGTGGTATGGAGAACATGTCCATGGCTCCTTTTGCCATTCCCAACGGCAGATATGGTTATCGTATGATGTGGCCTTCCCAGAGTCAGGGTGGATTGGTTGATACCATGGTAAAGGATGCTCTTTGGGATGCATTCAATGATTATCATATGAT
>JAILOQ010000029.1 GCA_024690725.1 Lachnospiraceae bacterium | reverse complement strand
GGGATCTTAAGCTATCAGGAATGGCTCATCAAACCGGATCGTGAGATTTATGATCTTTTGCTCAGACGTTACGAATTAAAGCCGGAGGAATGTCTGTTCTTTGATGACAGGGCAGATAACTGTGAGACGGCGGAACGGGTTGGAATTCATACCCACAGGTTTATCGGTTATGAAGATGCCGTAGCGTATTTACGTACACTTGGTATCTTGTAACATATATATTTTCTTATGAAGGAGGAATTAAAGATGGAGTATTCAGCAGATGCATACAATGCAGCAGCTGCGGGAGCGAGTGCGGGATCGATTATTTTCTCATTGGCTCTTAGCGTGATCATGATCGTTGCAATGTGGAAGATTTTTGCGAAGGCGGGCGAACCCGGCTGGGCAGCGATCGTACCGATCTACAATGCGTATGTGGAGTTTAAGATCGCATTCGGAAACGGATGGTTATTCTTACTTTGCCTCATTCCGTTTGTAGGTTCCATTGTTGCTTTGGTATGTCTGTTTAAGTTGGGTAAGGCATTTGGGAAGAGTACCGGTTTCTGTATCGGACTTGTGTTGCTCAGTCCCATTTTCCTGTTGATCTTAGCGTTCGGTAACTCGCAATATCAGGGAGCGTAAAGAAAGACTGTAAAGAAAAGCAGAGAAAAGAAATACCTACCGGGGTCAGTCCTCGGTAGGTATTTTTGTTTGGTCGTAATCCGATTTGTTTTTGCGATCCGAAAGATCTCCGGTTTGGAGAATGTCCAGATCGGCAATGGTATCCTGTTTTTTTAAGCGTCCGTAGAGCCAAATGTAGATCCAAAGAAGGATGGGCACGGCCACGGTCAACACAAGGCTGACGCGAAAGAGTGTTTTCGTGTAGCTTCCGGCAAAGATGGCGGAAATCAATGTGACCAGATAAAGGATCACCAAAAGAATGACGCCGACGAGGGCCATGATACGTTGTTTTTTTGTGTACATTTCATCTCCTGTCCGAGAATTTGCCCGTAACACGCGGTATGCGTTGCGTTTCGCGGGGATTCGGAATATAATTATAGGATAAAGGCAAAAAGGGGTTATTGCAATGGCAAATTTGTTTGAAGACCGTTATCGAATCGAAAAAATGCTGAGTACCAACGGTCTCAGTATTACATATGAAGCATATGACGTGATCCGAAAAGAGTATGTGATCCTTAGGGAGCTCTACCCTGCGGCCATCGTGGAGAGAGACCGAACAGACGGATTGACGATCCGATGCGTCAAGATGAGCAATGAGACGCAGTTTCGCAAAATGAAGGAGCACGTGATCCGTGAGGCGAAGGCGATGATCCCGCTGTATCCGATCCCGGGTGTGGCAGGTATCCTTCAATACTTTGAGGCGAACGGTACCGTATATACGGTGGCGGAGCGCGTGGAAGGAACACCGCTTCCGGAATACATGAAGAAACTCCATATGCCGAAGATCCTGTTGCACGATGCGTTTAAGATGTTGATGCCGGTGGTGGAAGGCTTGGAGATATTGCATAAAAACGGTGTCGTGCACGGACGGATCGAGCCCGCAAATATTTTAATGGATGAAAAGGGCAAGGCGATCCTTACGGGATTCGGTGAGCCGATGGAAGATGCGACGGCCGAGATCTTTCAGGATGCGACCGCACGCAGTGTGGATTATGCACCGGTGGAGCAGTTTATCGAAGGCGGGCATTACGATTCCTCCGTGGATGTGTATGCGATCGCTGCGGTGTTATATGAACTGGTTACGGGTCAAAAGGTCCCGACCTTCTATGAGCGTCTCGGAAACGGCGAAGAAGGAGAGCAGACAGATCCTTTGGTGGAGCCGAAGCAGTATAACGGCAAGATCATGGATTATCAGAACGAAGCGATGATGAAAGCGCTTTCCATTTATCACTTTGACAGGTTCCATACCATGCATGAATTCGGCGAGGCGATCAGTGAAGAAGAATTTGCCGATGATTATAAGGTGCTCATTCAGCGCAAGAAACCCGAAAAGTTCAAAGCATGGGTCAGATACAACCGGATCCTGGTCTGGGGCTTTGCGGCATGCATCATATTCTTTTTGTTCTATTTCGGACCGAAGCTGTTTCGGATCGGAAACGGTCTGGGTGC
>JAILOQ010000018.1 GCA_024690725.1 Lachnospiraceae bacterium | reverse complement strand
TATGGAAAAAGAAACCGGGTTTGTCTCAAAGGAGCAGTTTCAGGCAAACTTCTTTAAATATATCAGCGGACAGATGCAGTCGGACATGAGTCTCTGGCTTTTGGAGGCGGATCATGCGATGCATGAGCGGGATCAAGAGCGGGGCAAAAAAGACCTTGAACAGGTCATGGCCGATGCCAAAAGGACCTTGCAGTTTTCGGACAAGATGGCGGAATACTACAGTCTGACGGGCGGCAGCAATTCCCCGAAGGAAGCGGTGTATCGACTGGATTCTTTGGTGGAGGAGATGCAGGCGTTTGCGATGCAGTATCTTGCGGATACGGGGATGCATTTTCACATGACGTACGAACCGGATATGCCGAAGAAGTTTTTCGGAGATATGGATCGTATTCTTTATGTGTTTGAGACGATCGTGGATTATCACATCAATTATACGGACAGCAAGACCATCATGGTGACGCTTCGGGCGGAGAAGAAATCCTACGGGACCGTGCTGAAACTGGAACTGGACGACGACGGAAAGATCATTGAAAAGCAGGCGTTAAGAAATCTGCGCATGATCGTAAAAACCGGTAACTTCATGCAGATGGGGTACGGCTCCGAGCAGGAGAGCGCGTTCATGACATCGGGCGTGTTTCTCAATCAGCTGACCGGTAAGATTTCCTATAATAAAAACGAAATGGGCGGAAACAACGTGCGGATCGAGATCCCGCAGTTGGCTGTGGATGAGTGATGCGCCCGGGGAATGACTAGTATGAGTGATGAATTTATCGGCTGTTCTTTGGCCGTGAATAAATTTATGAATAAGATGGAAGAGGCGGAGCATACTTCGCTCGGAATGGCGGAGGCGTTTGATGCGCTGATCGATCCGACGATGCCGGAGGAGATGCAGACGAAGTTTCGCAGCATTCAGCATGCTCTGCGGGATTCCTATCTGGACCCATCCTTGCAGATCCATAACTTCAAGTATTTTACGGAGCTTACCGACGATCTGATCCGCAAAGGAAAGATCGGTGCGTATATGGCCTGCAGGATCAGCCTGGTTCACTTCCATATGGTCAATAAAGAGATCGGTATGGAGATGGGAACCGAGGTTATGAAGAACTTCGTAAAAGCCATCGAGAGCTGTTTGCAGGAAGACGAGGAGATCTGTCGCGTGGGCGGCGATCACTTTATCGTGCTGTTTAAGAATGAGAGTCTGGAGCGTATCACCGAGTATCTGATCGGGTATGACGTACCTTACGGATCGGAAGGCGACACCATGCGGATCGTGGCACGCGCCGGGTTTTACGATATTCCAAAGGATTGCAGGGAATCGCTCGTCATCATCGAGCGGGTAAACCGCGCACTCGAAAGTGTGAAGGAGCATCCCGGGGAGATGTACCGCTTCTTTGACCGGGAAATGGAACGGGCGCAGCTGGAAGTGGAGCGTGTGGAGGATCTGTTTCAGGAAGCGATCGACAACGAAGAGTTTTTGGTCTATTATCAGCCCAAGGTCGATCTGCATGACTACCACCTATACGGAGCAGAGGCGCTTTGCAGATGGAAGCATGACGGCGAGCTGATCGCACCCTACCGCTTTATCCCGATCTATGAAAAGAGCAACAATATCTGTACACTGGATTTTTATATGCTCGAGCATGTGTGCAGGGACCTGCGCAGGTGGATGGACGAGGGACGGACGCCGGTGCGCATCTCCGTGAACCTTTCCCGCAGGAACATGGACAGAAGTCATGGGCTGGCTGACCGTCTGCTTGCCGTGATCGACAAATACGAGATCCCGCATGAGTATCTCGAGGTCGAGCTGACGGAGACGACGACGGATGTGGATTTTACGGACTTAAAGCGCGTTGTTAGCGAATTGCATGTCAACGGTATTCATACCTCGGTCGATGATTTCGGCGTCGGGTATTCTTCGCTGAATCTGATCCGCGATCTGCCTTGGAATCTGTTAAAGCTTGATAAGAGTTTCCTTCCGGAAGAGGGCGATACGAACAAAGAAGAGAAGATCATCATGTTCTCGCATGTGGTGGCGATGGCCAAGCACTTGGGACTTACCTGCCTTGTGGAAGGTGTGGAGACCTTAGATCATGTCCGCCTGTTAAAAGAAAACAATTGCTTCATTGCGCAGGGATATTATTTTGATAAACCCTTACCAAGAGAACAGTTTGAAATGCGACTGGAATAAGGTATAATGGAAAAGTGTTGATATACGAAAGGGGATTGTTATGAAAGGGAAATTGCTGAAACATAAGGGAATCATCGTTCTTTTATCAGCTGCTCTCCTTATGGGGTGCGGTTCGTCCGATAAGAGTGAAAGTGCCGGAGCATATCAGAATTTTGCGGCAAAGGATGTATTTACCGAGTCCGCTTCTTATGAAGAGTACGGCGATTATGATTATGAGATGCCGGAAGAAGCATCCACCGACGGTGAATATGTGGATGATGCGTCGGCTGAGGCGCCGGAGGTTGCGGATGAGAGCCGCAAGCTGATCCGTACCGTTTCTTTGACCGCGGAGACCGAGGAGTTTGATGCGCTTACGGTAAACGTGGAGCATCGTGTGAAGGAGCTTGGCGGATATATCGAGTATTCCAACATCAATTCTTCGGGCAATTACTATGAAAATCAGGCGTTGCGATGTGCGAACTATACGATCCGTATTCCCGCAGATCAGACCGATACCTTCCTTGATATGGTCGGGGAAGAGAGTAATGTGATCCGCCAGTCGGAAAATGTGACCGACGTGACGCTTGACTATGTGGATATGGAGAGCCATAAGAAGGCTTTGAAGGAAGAAGAAAAGCAGCTTATGGAACTGATGGGTGAGGCAGAGTCTTTGGATGATCTGATCACGATCCAGGATCGCTTGACTTATGTGCGCTATCAGATCGAAAGCATGGAAAGCCAGCTTCGTTCCTATGATAATAAGGTCGATTACAGTACCGTCGACTTGACGGTCAATGAGGTAAAGCAGTACACACCGGTCGAGGAACCGACCCGTTTTGAGGAAATGACGCAGGGCTTTATGGATCGTTTGGAAGCGGTGTTGTTCGGAATTTTGGATTTCCTGATCTGGATCGTGGTACATATTCCGGATCTGCTCATTTGGGGCTTGATCATCTTTGCGATCGTTAAGTGGATCCGCTGGTTGATCGATACCAGGCAAGAGCGTAAGGAAAAGAGAGCAGCAAAGCAGGAAAAACGCAGAGCAAAGCAGCAAGCGGCCGGGGCAAAGAAACAGCAGCAGGCACCGCAGCAGCAGGCACCACAGCAGCAGGCACCACAGCAGCAGGCACCGCAACAGGCACCGCGGCAGGCACCGCAGCAGGCACCACAACAGGCACCGCAGCATGCACCACAACAGGCACCGAGGCAGGCACCACAGCAACAGGCGTCTGAGGCAGGAAGCAAAGAACAACAATAATCTTTCATACTTCCTGTCTGATGAAAGATCGGAGGTATACTATGGTAGTTACGACGGATGATTTATATATTTTGGGACATTACGAGTACGGCGAAGCGTTTTTCGGAAGTGTCAGCGGGATGAATTACCGTGTGGAACGGGACCCGTTTAAAAATGTGAAGTTCGCGAAGCCCGAGGAAAAAGCGGGCGCGCACTTAAAGGTATATATTTGGCCGGGGCCGCGCAACTTTGCGACGACCGACCCGTCTCTGATCGAGACGAAGCTTTTTGATTTCAGCGATGAAGGCAAGGCGGAGGCCGCTGCCTACATCAGCGAGACCTACGAAAAAGACAAAGAAAAGTGGGACGATATCAAGGATAAGGGGTTGTTCGGTTAGGACAGCCCCATTACCATGAGAAGAAGCTATGGGATTTTTTAAGAGGTTCAAAGAAGAAATAAAGATCATAAGAGAGCGTGATCCTGCGATCCATTCCAATATGGAGGTGCTGTTATATCCGAGTTTTCGCGTCATGATGCATTATCGTCTGGCGCATAAGCTCTACAAGTCCGGGCATTATTTCTGGGCCAGATGGGTATCGCAGCGTGCGGTCCGAAAGACCGGGATCGAGATCCATCCCGGTGCGACCATTGGGAATGGTCTCTTTATCGACCACGGCATGGGCGTGATCATCGGAGAGACGACGGAGATCGGAGACAATGTGACCCTTTATCAGGGCGTGACCTTGGGCGGTACCGGAAAGGAAACCGGCAAGCGTCATCCCACCATCGGTAACAACGTCATGATCTCGGCGGGTGCCAAGGTACTGGGCTCGTTTAAGATCGGCGATAACAGTAAGATCGGTGCAGGCTCCGTGGTGCTGGAGGAGGTTCCGCCAAATTCCACGGTCGTAGGTGTTCCCGGGCGCGTTGTAAAGCGGGACGATGTGTCGCTTCCGCAGGAGAGCCTGGATCAGGTACATCTGCCCGACCCCGTTATGGAGCGGTTGGATTATCTGGAAAAGAGAAACAATCTTTTGAGCGAACGCGTGCACCAATTGGAAAACGATATGCGAAATACTGTGAACGAAAGGAAGGAAATGTAGCGTGAAAATCTATAATACCCTGACCAAGCGAAAGGATGAATTCGTACCCATCGAAGAAGGAAAGGTAAGAATGTATGTCTGCGGACCTACCGTTTACAACCTGATCCATATCGGTAACGCAAGACCGATGATCTTCTTTGACACGGTGCGCAGATACATGGAATATACCGGCTTGGAAGTGAACTATGTTTCCAACTTTACGGATATCGACGATAAGATCATCAAGGCAGCCATCGAGGAAGGCGTGCCCGCAAGTGAGATTTCCGAGCGCTATATCGACGAGTGTAAGACTGACATGAAATCCTTGCACATCCGTCCGGCGACCACACATCCGAAGGCAACGGAAGAGATTCCGGAAATGCTCGATATGTGCAAGACCTTGATCGAAAAGGGCCATGCATATGCCGCAGAAGACGGCACAGTCTACTTCCGTGTCAGAAGCTTCAAGGATTACGGAAAGCTGTCTCATAAGAACATCGACGATCTGCAGGGAGGAAACCGTTCTTTGCTCGTGAGTGGCGAAGATCAAAAGGAAGACCCGTTGGATTTCGTTTTATGGAAGCCCAAAAAAGAAGGAGAGCCGTATTGGGAGTCGCCCTGGTGTCAGGGACGTCCCGGCTGGCATTTGGAGTGTTCCGTGATGAGCAAAAAGTACCTGGGTACGCAGATCGATATTCACGGCGGCGGCGAGGATCTGATCTTCCCCCATCATGAGAACGAGATCGCACAGAGTGAGGCGACCAGCGGAACGAGTTTTGCAAATTACTGGATGCACAATGCATTCTTAAACATCGACAATCACAAGATGAGTAAGTCGCTCGGCAATTTCTTTACCGTGCGCGACATCCTGGCAAAATACGATCCGCAGGTACTCCGATTCTTTATGCTGAGTGCGCATTACAGAAGTCCGTTGAACTTCAGTGCGGAGCTGATGGAAGCGGCAGCAAACGGCTTGGAGCGTATCATGACCGCGGCAGCGAACTTAAACTACAATCTGGGTGTTGCCGGGAAAGCGGAGATGGACGATGCGGAAAAAGAACAGTTAGCTACAGCTAACTCCTACAAGCAGAAGTTCGAAGAAGCCATGGACGATGACTTCAACACGGCAGATGCGATCTCCGCGATCTTCGAGCTCGTGAAGCATGCAAATATGACCGGTACCGCAGATGCGTCGGCAGAATATCTGCGCAGCCTCTTGGATGAGATCGTGATGCTTTCCGATATCATGGGTCTTGTCGTATTAAAGGAAGAAGAGCTTCTCGATGAGGAAGTGGAGGCTTTGATCGCAGAGCGTACACAGGCCAGAAAAGACAAGAATTTTGCCCGTGCGGATGAGATTCGTGACGAGCTTTTGAACAAGGGTATCGTACTCGAGGACACCAGAGAGGGCGTTAAGTGGAAGAGAGCTTAGAAAAACAGACAGATATCAATAGTTACTCTCCGCTAACTTTGGCTTTTATGGGAGATGCGGTGTTTGAGATCGTGATCCGGGAACGTCTGGTCCGCCTCGGGAATCGCCCGGTGGATCAGCTGAGCAAGGAAAAGGCCCGTCTGGTCAATGCAAAGATCCAGAGTAAAATGGTCGTTCTTTTACAAGGTGAGTTTACCGAGGAGGAGACGGCCTGGTTTAAACGCGGCCGCAATGCCGATACGCATTCCAAGGCGAAGAATGCGCCGGTGCAGGACTACCGCAAGGCAACGGGGCTTGAGACCGTGTACGGATACCTATATCTCACGGGGCAGACGGAGCGGATCCGGGAACTGACCGATAAGGGGTTGGAACTATTGGATGTGCACGAGTTTGCGTAACAACTGCGTGCCATGCAGGATATACAAGGAGAAAGCATGGAAGAGAATTTTGTGATAGAAGGCCGAAATGCGGTGATCGAAGCGTTTCGTTCGGGCAAGACCATCGATAAGCTCTTTATCCTCGACGGTTGTCAGGACGGGCCGATGAGCACGATCCGCAGGGAGGCGAAGAAAGCCGGCTCCATCGTGAAATACGTGGACAAAGAACGGCTGGACCAAATGTCGGAAACGGGCAAGCACCAGGGTGTGATCGCCTATGCCGCAGCTTATACATACGCGGAAGTCGATGACATTTTGGAGAATGCGAAACAGAAGGGCGAAGATCCCTTTATCTTTATTCTGGACGGGATCGAGGATCCGCATAATCTGGGAGCCATCATCCGTACCGCCAATCAGGTGGGCGCGCATGGTGTGATCATTCCCAAGAACCGTGCGGTCGGACTTACCGCCGTTGTGGCCCGTACCAGTGCGGGGGCGCTCAATTATACGCCCGTTGCCAAGGTCACGAACGTAAAGCGCACTATGGAAGACCTCAAGAAAGAAGGCATCTGGTTTGTCTGTGCCGATATGGACGGAACCGTGATGTACGATCTGAATCTGAAAGGACCGATCGGACTTGTGATCGGTAACGAAGGCGAAGGCGTGAGCCGTCTGGTAAAAGAAAACTGTGATATGACCGCAGCCATTCCGATGAAAGGGGACATCGATTCGTTGAATGCGTCGGTGGCGGCAGGAGTGCTGGCTTACGAAATTTTACGTCAAAGAATGTAAGAGGTGGAATTTGAACATAAAAGAAATGACCGATGAAGAACTGGTTCTGGAGCTTCAGAAGTGCGAAAACGAAGAGATGGTGGCAGAGGTTTTCGGCCGGTTTAAGGGGCTTGTGCGAAGCAGAGCTACCAGCTTGTATCTGGAGGGCGGCGATCGTGACGATCTGATCCAGGAAGGAATGATCGGGTTGTTTGAAGCGGTCAAGAAGTATACTCCGGGGAAAGAAGCAAAGTTTTCAACCTTTGCAACGCTTTGTGTCAATCGTAAGATGTGGTCGGCGATCGAGAAGCATACAGGTCTGAAACACAGTATGTTAAACGAATATGTCTCTTTGAGCAGAGAAGCCTATGTACATGACGACGAAGGAGGCGGGATCACCAGGGAAGAGCAGATCGAGAATCTGCGCGACATCAATCCCGAGGATCAGATTCTAAGCCGGGAGCGTGTTAATGAGATTGATTGGATCATTGAGAATAAGTTAAGCGACATGGAAAAGAAAGCGATGAAGATGTTTATCCGCGGACTGAACTATGTGGAGATCGCAGAGATCTTGGAGGTTTCACCAAAGACCGTGGACAATGCGCTAAATCGTGCAAAAAACAAACTGAAAGAAGAGATCAAAAAACTACCGAATGACTGAAAAGTGTGGTAGAATGTTTACGGGATAAACTTGATATGTAATGTGCAGGAAGGGAGATCACAATGACCAGAGACAAAAAATTAGAGAAAATGCAGAATGATGTTTATTTGGCATTAAAGGTAGATTTCAATGCCATGGACCAGAAGATCAAAGAGAAGCAGGATTATCGGAAGCTTCTTGATTTTAAGGCAGAGCTTTACAATAAGTGTCTGGACGATCATCTTTTGGAGAAGGGCAGCAAGATCGTGCGTGTACATCTTGATGAGGTACATGAGGAGATGCATGAGGTCGACAAAGAGATCGAAGAGCTGATCGTTTTAAAGGATGCATATCGCATTGAGCTCGAAGAGTTTGAAGACCAGTACCGCGAGAAGCTGCAGCCGGTCAAGATGGACGATGAAGAAGCAGAAGAAGAGGAAACGCCGGACGAGTAAGGCGTAGCGAATATAAGGAAGGCAAAGCCCGCAATCTTTGCGGGCTTTTTAGTTGAGAAAATGACAAAGAAAGAATGGTTTAAAAGAGGATTTCATGACGGGATTCCCATCGGACTCGGGTATTTTGCCGTCTCCTTTACCTTCGGCATGGTTGCCGTGGAGGGCGGACTGTCGCTGTTTACCGCTGTGATGATATCCTTAACGAACTTAACAAGTGCGGGCCAGTTTGCGGGGCTCGGGATCATTTTGGGCGGCGGCTCCTATCTGGAGATGGCGCTGACGCAGTTTGT
The DNA here is from genome assembly GCA_024690725.1 of Lachnospiraceae bacterium. GTDB lineage: Bacteria > Bacillota > Clostridia > Lachnospirales > Lachnospiraceae > UBA2882. The sequence goes on along the minus strand of JAILOQ010000018.1, from coordinate 1,328 downwards.
GATCAATCTCCGCTATGCTCTGATGAGTCTGGCGATGTCGCAGAAGTTCGAGAAGAACATGCCGTTCTTTCACCGGTTCATCATTGCGTATGATATGACGGATGAGATCTTCGGGATCTGCTCAACACATGAAGAACGCATTTCCCCGTATTATAATTACGGAGCGCTCTGCGTGGCGGCGCCCGGGTGGGTGCTCGGTACCTTCTTTGGCGCACTGCTCGGCGGGATCCTGCCGGATATGCTGATGAGTGCGTTGGGCGTTGCGATCTACGGCATGTTCCTGGCTATCATCATACCGCCCGCAAAGGCCAACAAACCCGTTATGGCAGTGGTTGTGGCATCCATGCTTCTGGGTGCGTTGTTCCGGTTTGCGCCGGTCTTAAACAAGATCGGTTCCGGGTTTGTCATCATTATTATCGCATTGACGGTTTCCGTGATCGCTGCGATCGTGAAGCCGATCGAGGAGAATGCATAAGTAATTGAAAATATTGATATTAGTGATTAAATGTGTTTAAATGTACTTACGGAGGAAATTATTATGAACACTTCTAATATCACTAATTACAAACCGAAAGATTTTGCTGAATTATTAGGTGTTTCTGTCAAGACGTTACAGCGTTGGGATAGAGAAGGAATTCTAAAAGCAAATCGGACTCCAACTGATAGGCGATATTATACTTATGACCAATATCTTCAATTCAAAGGTATAAATACCGAAAACGATAATCGTCAAATTGTTATTTATGCTAGAGTGTCTACAAGAAATCAAAACTATCATAGTTACTCACAAAGATAGATTTATCAGATTTGGCTATGATTGGTTTGAAAAATTTTGTATGAAGTTTAATACAACCATAGTGGTAGTGAATAATGAAGAACTATCACCACAAGAAGAACTCGTGCAGGACATTATTTCAATCCTTCACGAATTCTCTTGTAGGCTATACGGACTTCGTAAGTATAAAAAACAAATAGAAGGGGATGAAGAAATTGCTAAAGAGCTTCAAGACGGAAATAAATCCGACAGACGAGCAAAAAGTTAAGATTAACAAAACTATTGGTACTTGTAGATATGTCTATAACTTTTATCTTGGTCATAACAAAAGCTTACATGACAAGGGTGAGAAGTTCATGACGGGCAAAAGCTTTAGCGTATGGCTTAACAACGAATATATTCCGAATAATCTTGATAAAGCATGGATTAAAGAAGTATATTCAAAAGCCGTAAAAAAGTCTATTGAAGATGGATGTACTGCATTTACAAGATTTTTCAAACATCAGAGTGCTTTTCCTAGTTTCAAGAAGAAAGGCAAATCAGATGTGAAAAT
>JAILOQ010000005.1 GCA_024690725.1 Lachnospiraceae bacterium | reverse complement strand
CGGAAATCTGTAATCCAAACATGTTCTTCGTTCCTTTATCTTGCGTCATATCATGCGACAGGTCATACAATGATATCATACGATCACTGCACGCGGATGTTTCAGCAACAATTTCATACGGATGTTTCTGCGGCAGTTCGCATCAGCTTCCGATTTACGCATCCCCGAGCTCCACCTCCCGCAGCTTCAAAAACCGCACGACCGGCTCGGTCATAAAATCCAGTTCCTTTGCCCCGTAGTGATATTCGATACGGATATCATCATGGTCATTTAGGAGCCATGCGTTGCTGGCGCCCAGATTGATCAGAAGCTTTTGCTTGTTCATCTGACAGATCACGCGATGCTCCTCGCCATCCTCATCGGTGTAAACGACATGGATCGTGCGCCCTACGTTATACTGCCTTCGTATAAACCGCGTGATGAGCGCCCCTTCCGGATAGGTCTGAAACTCCGCATTCGGATTGAAATCCGTAGACAGATAATATGACGGCTCACCGAGCGGCTCATCCGGAAACTCCAGATACAAAAAGTCCGCTTCATCTCCGTCAAAGGTTTTCGCAAAAGAAATGTCAAACGTATCTCCCTCATTTGTTAAGGTCGTTGCCGGCAGTTCGGGCTCCGTAAAGAATCCTTTCAAAGACGCCATGCTCTCTCCCAGACTCGAAGGCGTATTTCCTTCATCGAGCGTCGATGCCCCGCCGCTCATCAATCCTTTGTTGATCCCCTTTTGGGGTTTCTCGGCCGGCAGGAAGAATCCGGACTGCGTATCATATCGGTAATACCCGCTCGTCAAGATCCAATGGTACAGATAATAGCAGGAATAATTACGTCCTGCCATATCTACCACGGAAGGCTGATGCAATAAATTTATCGCCGACGAAACAGCCGCATCATAGCCATTCGCAACCGTCGCCTCGATCGTCCCGCTCCCGGTAAAATCCCCAAGGAACACATGCGAATACTGCCCGCCCAAACCAAACACCGGCGTTCCCTCTTCCACCTTTCCCGTATAAAGAAGATTCACGGTGGAAGCAGTCGTTTTGATCCGATTATACATGTTCTTTTCGATCAGGCATGCGCCAAGTCGCGGAAGATCCTCATCTTGATCGGGAACATACAGCATTTCGCTCCCGGCCGTAAAATACGCCACGGAATTCGGCTGACAGGTAAGTCCCACGTCGTTGATCAGAACGGGAAACAAAAATACAAACAGGCATACCGCGTATTTCCAAACACTCTGCCTGATATGTTTCAGTGCATAAATAAACAACACGATGAAAACGGAGTAGAGCACAAAATCCGCACGCGAAAAAATGTAGAGGTTCTCGGATCTGCAAAACGTGTAGGTATCCGCGATCGCGGGCATCACAAACAAAAACGCACAGACACCGATCCTTGTTCCCGTCATATCCGAAGAAAGGATCTCGGAAAATGTTCTTTTTCGGCATGCCGTATAAAGAAGGGCGATCGCAAGGTAGCCGATCACCGGCAATCCCACAAAACGCAAAAGGTCATACCCAAAGATCCGTATGAGCGAATAGGTCTCACTGTCCAGATATCCCAAAAACTTATTCGGCAGCGCCCCACCGAACATGCAAATGCCATCCGCCCAGATCGTCTGATTTCCCATGTTTAGGATGTGCTTTCCCATCCGCCAAAGAAGCGGAACAAAGCAAGCGATAACGGCAAATTCCGCGATCCACGACAGGACAAAGAACGGTTTCTTCCACTGCGCTCGGAGCTGCCCGCGTTTCACCATGCTAACTGCCTGCCAGAGTCCCATCGGCAAAAATCCGAAGCCCACGGCAACGCCGAGGAGCGGATAGTATAGGACGTGGAACATCGTTGTCAGGATCCAGACCTGCAGCCACAGATTCTTTCTTTTTACGAGTCCCGGAAGCGTCAGGGTAAGCGCGATCGGCAGGATGAAAAAGTAGCGGTCATAATTCTCCAATCTTGTGTCATAGTGGAAAAAGAGTGAGAGCAGAAACACATATTTCATGTCGATATGACGGCTTAATAAGTATACCGTCAGTGCGAACACCGAGAGGAAGAATACGCCGCAGACCGCATTGTAATTGGCCATCTTTCCTTCTCCAAACAGCTCCAAAAATCCGCCCTGCAAAAGCGAATACAGACCGGACGTCGGACTGTATTCGTCGTAGAGCTTCTGCCCTTTCATGAACACTTGGCCAAACCCGATCACACACTCATAAGGATGGCGCATATCCTTCCTTATGATCGAGCCGTATCCGCTCATCTGCAGATAATAAAACGAAAGGATCGCGGTCGAGAGCGAGATAAGATTTCCGCCGGGGTTTCCTTCTTTCCAATATGTTTTGATGCGATATCCGTTTTCGATGAGTGCAACCACGGTAAAAAGAACAACTGCAACCTTTACCCCCGTTGCTGTGGGGATGAGGATCGGTGTTCCTTCGTAGAGGTAGGTATCGATCAAAATATAAAACGCAAGCCCGATCGTAAGTACCTGACAGACGAGCAGAGCCCGCGTCATGAGCCTCGGCCGTTCTTTGGCCCGGAAGGAAATGATACAGGCAACGAAAAAAGCGAGAACGTTAAACAGTACCTTATCCATGTTTTTCGTAAGGCCGATCATGACCAGGACATAATAAAGGCCCAAAAAAGCATAGTCGGCGAGAAAGTACAGCAAGATGCTCTCGGTCTTCTTCTCAACCCCCATTGCATACAGCACGGGAAGGAGGATGAGCGGCAAAAGCATTCCGATATCCATCTGCTGATAGAGCAGATAGTTAACAAACGGAACTGCCGCAAAGATCAAAACAAACAAAGTGTCTGTCGTAAAGCGCGGCGCAAAGCGAAGCGGGATCGGCTTCTTCCAAAGCTTCCCCGTCAGGATATAGGCGATGAGCAAAAGGCCGCTTCCGCCGAGAAGCAAGATCCAGAGAAGTTTAAACTCCATACTCTTACTGTAAAAGGATCTGGTCATGTTCGTATTTTGGATAACGTCCGGATAGATCTCGGGGTCGTGTCCGTGGGTCCCGAGCCACGCCAATGCAAAGACGCAGCTGATCAGGACAAACGCCAAAAAGACATAGAGGTGGCGCAAGTCCGTTACGTTCTCACCTTTATATGAAGTTTGCGATCTCGTTTGCGATTTCTTTTCCATGTGTTTCATGGCTCACGTTCACCCTTCGTAAGTTTTTCTTCATCTGTGCCGGCACATATCCCGTCATCGTTCAAAAGAAGATTTCTCGGGAAAGACTTCGGCAAAGGCCGCGTTGATCCTGTCGCGCTTTCCTTCAAAGTCCGTGGTCCGCTGCACGTCGTTGATGCAGATCAGACCATGTGTGCTCTTCTTTATATCTTCCAAAAGTTCATCGCAGTACACGTCCGCACTCAGATGAAAACATCTGGAGAGCTTATACGCTCTGGGGTAGAAGTTACCCTCTGCTAACTGCCAGAACTTAAATACCCACTGGTTCACATTCGTCTCCGACCGGAACCTGCTCTTACAGCTTGCATCTAACATCTCAGGTTCCGCCGCCCAGACCTCCTCGAAGGTCTTTTTCAAATATCCGTTTGCCACATGCTGATAGACAAAGCCCGGGAACCATCGCCACGGCGTTAAAAAGAAGGTATTGTAAAGCCGCCTTGCACCGTAACGGAGTTTGAAGTACTTGCCGAGATTTTTCTTTAACGAAACGCTCTTTCGGAAATGCTTGTTGATGACCGTAAGGTCATTGCCGATATAAGGTCCCGCACTGTCGATCCCAAAGTAGACGCAGTCCAGACCGAACACATCACAGGGCAGGCCGTTTTTAAAGAACTGCTCCGGCTTCATCGGACGGTTTACGAACATATCATCGTTGAAGTACACGAACTGTTCCGCCAGATCCGGGATCCTGTGGAGGTTGAGTTCGATCGTATGCGAATTGAAGGTCGGGAGGTATTCCTTGGGAATGTAGTCCTCGTGCTTTACGATATGAAGCTTCGGGTTAGCCGTATCTAACCACTCCGGCACATGCCCCCAGGTGACAAAGTGGATCTTTCTCACCCACGGCGTATACCGCTCCACACTTCGAAACCAGTACTTCAGATTCTCCCAGTCTCTGTAGCGCACAACGCTGTCATCTTCCGTCGCATCCTTCGGAGCGTACTGCTTCTTTTCCTTTATCCAGTTTTCATCGTTCCCGTCCACCCAGGCGATCACGAAATCAATTTCATTACTCATATGCTTCCCAACTGTTTCACTACGTTCACAGCATCACATTTTACGTCGATCCGCTTGTCTTTTCTTATCTCCTGCGCCGCCGGCTCTCCTGATCACGGCTCGATCTCCCGCAGCTTCAAAAACTGTACGTTCACTTCCTCCGGCATCGGCTTTTGGATATCATTCACATAATGCTCGAACACGAGCGTCGTGTGCTCATTCAACAGCCAGCCGCCGCACGATCCCAAACAGATCAGATACTTCCCGTCTCCCATATGGGCAAAGACAGTGTGCTCCTTTCCGAAATCATCCTTAAAGGTCACGGCCAGAACATGGCCGATATTATACCGCCGCCGCATCATGGCCTCGGTCAGCGGATTTTCCTTTTTCACGAAGTCCGCATCATTGGAAAAGTGATGCGCCATGTAATACGAGGTCGTATCCTGCATGCCGGAAAGCTCCACATACATAAAGTCCGCCTCGTCCCCGTCAAAGGCCTCATCGAATTCCAATTCCACGCTGTGCCCGATCGGGGTCATCCGATACGAAGAAAGCTCCGGCTCCGAAAAGATCGATCGCATGGAATCATACGACGTCCCCCAGGAGTCCGCGATATTTTGCATCGTCAGATTGTCAAAGCGCTGCGCCATGCCCTGTCCGTTCTTGATCCGCACAAGGTCCTTGGACAGCGTCACATCCTCTTTTTCCTGTTCGAGCTCCACGGAGACAAACAGCTCCGACTTCGGCTTCCAGACATACCTTCCGCTCGTCACGATCCAGTGATACAGATAATAGTTGGACAAAGAATTGTCTGCGATGTCCGCATAGTTTGGAAAGCGCTTCAGGGTATCGGAGGTATTCACCGCCGCATCATATCCGAAGGCCACGGTCGACTCGATGGTCGCGGCACCCTTGATATCACTCAAAAACGTATATGCATAGCGGTTTCCCAGTGCAAAGATCTGCGCATCGGCCGCCCTCTCTCCTTCGATGGAGAGCTTATCGATATTGTTCACGCTTTTCGCATATTGGCCGCTTTCGATAAAGCAATCCCCGAGCCGCGGCAGGATCGTATCCTTCGACACATATACATAGGAGCTGTCCGCGCGAAAATACGCGCTCATCGCGGGCATATGCGCAAGGCCCACGGTACTCGTGAGCGCCGGCTCCGCAAGGGCG
>JAILOQ010000163.1 GCA_024690725.1 Lachnospiraceae bacterium | reverse complement strand
GCGATGAGTTCTCGCATTCTTTGATCTTGTTCCTGTGTCATACTTCTATCCTTTTCTCTTGGTTAGCATACGCTAACTCTATGTTTTATCCTGCTAACTGTCTGTTCGCACATGCTAACTTCCGTTTGCGATGCGGTATAATTCGCTAAGTTCCTCGCCCACGATCCTTCTGTACTCTCCGGGCTTTAAGGAATCCAGCAACACATTCGCGACACGTACTCTCTTAAGAGATGTTACGTGATAGCCGCAGGCTTCGCACATTCTGCGAATCTGACGGTTCAGCCCCTGTGTTAAGATGATCCGAAACGTAAATTTCCCTTCCTGCTTTACCTTACAAGGTCTCGCATGTGCATCGATGTCCTTTAGATACATACCGCTGCACATCTTATCGAGAAAATCGAGTGTGATCTCTTCTTTTACCTTTACGACATATTCCTTTTCATGGCGGTTCGCTCCGCGCATCAGCCGATCGATCAGCGCACCGTCATTTGTCATGAGCAATAGCCCCTCGGAATCTTTATCCAGCCTTCCGGCATAGGTCACTCTGGTCGGGAAATGCAACTCCTCACTTACCAATCGATCCGCATGCTTATCCTTTTCGGTGCAGACAACACCGACGGGTTTATAATAAGCAAGCACCGCCGTATCAGCCTTTCCGCCGATCTCCTTGCCGTTTAAACAGACGGTATCCTGCGGTCTGACCTTTACGCCCATATCGGCGATCACGCCGTTTACGGTGACCTTTCCTTCATCGATCAGTTTATCGGCCTCGCGTCTGGAGCAGATTCCGGCCTGCGCTAAATACTTATTGAGGCGCACGGTCTCCGGTGTAGTTGCCTGCATTTCTCTATTCGGTTTTCCCGGTTTCGTCGTTTTTTTCATACCAGTTTATTATACTATAACCCATCGATAATTGCATTCCGATTTCCGCTTTCTCATATGGAGATCGAGACTCGCTGAGGTGGGGGGCTCCGACTGCGTAAAAAAAGCAGAGACCTCGGCCTCTGCTCTTATCGTTCTTTTTCCGGTTGCTTGGAAACGGTTGATCAAACATTTCGTACAGCATCCTTCATGCTCTTTACGTATTCACCCACGTACCCGGGGGCATCCTTACCGTACTTTGCCACAAGCTTTACAATGGCACTTCCCACGATCGCTCCGTCCGACTTTGCAGCCATGGCCGCAGCCTGCTCGGGGGTAGAGATACCGAATCCGATCGCAACGGGAGTATCCGTAACTTCTTTTACCAGTTTCACCATGCTTCCGACATCTGTCGTAATCTCACTTCTGACACCGGTCACACCCATGGAAGATACGCAATATACAAAACCTTTTGCATCCTTTGCGATCATACGGATCCGGTCATGAGACGTCGGCGCGATCATGGAGATATAGTCAATGCCGTGAGCGGCGCAGATACCGTCAAACTCCTGCTTCTCCTCGTAAGGAACATCCGGAACGATGAGACCGTCAATGCCACAGTCCACACAACGCTCCATGAATCGCTCACTGCCGTATTTGAATACCGCATTTGCATAGGTCATAAAAAGGATCGGAACCTTTACGGTCTCTCTCGCTTCCTTGATCATGTCAAAGAGCTTATCCGTCGTACAGCCGGCGGAAAGCGCTCTTTCGTTCGCTTCCTGAATGACCGGTCCTTCCGCGATCGGATCGGAAAACGGAATGCCCACCTCGATGATGTCAGCACCCGCTTTTTCCATTTCGATCAGGATCTGTTTGGTTGTGGCAAGATCCGGATCTCCGCCCGTTACAAACGGGATAAATGCTTTTTCCTTAAATGCATCGCTTATTCTACTCATAAATCTCCACTCCTCTGTATCTTGCTATGGCTGCCACGTCTTTGTCTCCTCTTCCGGAAACAGTGCAGACCAGAATCTGATCTTTTGTCATTTCTTTTGCCATCTTCTTCACGTATGCTACGGCATGTGCACTCTCGATCGCGGGAATGATACCCTCGGTCCTGGAGAGATACTCGAATGCTTCCACTGCCTCTTCATCCGTGATCGGCACATACTCGGCACGTCCCGTTGCGTAAAGATTTGCATGCTCCGGTCCGATACCGGGATAATCAAGTCCTGCGGAAATGGAATATACCGGCGCAATCTGTCCGTATTCATTCTGGCAAAACAACGATTTCATACCGTGGAAAATTCCGAGGCTTCCGTTTGCGATGGTTGCGGCATTCTTCGGATTGTCCACACCGAGTCCCGCTGCTTCGCAGCCGACCAGCTTCACTTCCTTATCCGGAATAAACTCATAAAAGGTTCCCATCGCATTGCTTCCGCCGCCCACACAGGCAACGACCGCATCGGGAAGACGTCCTTCTTTTTCCAGGAGCTGCTGTTTGATCTCTTTGCCGATCACGCTCTGGAAGTCACGAACGATCATCGGGAAAGGATGCGGACCCATGACGGAACCAAGGACATAAAGCGTATCGTCCACGCGGTTACTCCACTCGCGCATCGCCTCGTTTACGGCATCCTTTAAGGTCATGGTACCGGTCATAACGGGATGTACCTTGGCACCGAGAAGTTCCATACGGAAGACGTTCAGTGCCTGACGCTCGGTGTCTTCTTTTCCCATGTAGATCTCGCATTCCATATCCATAAGAGCCGCAGCGGTTGCCGTAGCCACACCGTGCTGTCCGGCACCGGTTTCCGCAATAACTCTGGTCTTTCCCATCTTTTTTGCAAGGAGCACCTGGCCTAAAACGTTATTGATCTTATGAGAACCCGTGTGATTCAGATCCTCTCTCTTTAAATAGATCTTCGGACCGCCAAGATCCTTCGTCATCTTTTCCGCATAGTATAAAAGCGACGGACGTCCCGCGTACTCGCGGTTCAACCGATCCAGTTCCTCGATAAACGCAGGGTCGTTTTTGTAATGCTCATATGCCGCTTCCAGTTCATGAACGGCATTCATCAGCGTTTCCGGTACATACTGTCCGCCGAATTCTCCGTATCTTCCTTCACTCATTTTCATGTCCTCCTCTATTAGTTGACATAATTTCTTATTATGTTTACCATACGTTCTATCTTTTCCGGATCCTTATATCCGTCTGTTTCCAGCGCCGTACTGATATCCACACCGTAAGGATTGCGTTGACGCAAAATACGTTCGATGTTTCCGAATCCCACACCGCCGGCCAGGAAATAAAACTTTCCGATCTCTTCATCCGTCGGAAGAGATGCAAGGTCAAAGTTCTGTCCGCTTCCGCCGGGGATTCCCTTCACCTTTGAATCAAACAAAAAGCAATCTGCAAATACGTTTTCCGACATCAGACGCTTAATCTCGCTGTTAAGCTGTACGATCGCCGATGCATACCGAAACCGCTCTTCTTCCAAGGTCAGCTCCATACTCAGTTCCTGCGCTTCATCCGCCTGTACGCCGAATCTGGTCAGATCCACTTCCACACGGATCGCCTTCCAAATCGGAACACCTACGGGAAGCATGCGACGCAGATGGTCCACATACGCCTCATCTTCTTTTCCGTGAAGCTGCACGATATCGATCGTTCCGGATCGCACCAGCTTCTCAATATGTTCCATCGGCTCATTCACGAACACACCCGCCGCAGGAATGTCGTCAGAAAGCTTACTCTTTAAATCCGCCGCAAGTTCATCCGATACAAACCGTCTTGTATTGGCAAAAACGAAACCGACGCAATCGGGTTTGCACTTATTCACTGCCTCGATATCCTCCGGTCTTCGCAAACCGCACACCTTAATCTTACTCATATCTGCATCCTTTCCTCAGTTCATCGAGCATTGCTTTTTTATCCGCAGCCCGCATCAGGGTCTCGCCGATCAACACGCCGTTGACACCTGCTTCATATAACACGCGGATATCCTCCGCCGTCTTGATCCCACTCTCCGCTACGAAAAGTACGTCCTTGGGAACCAGTTTTCTGAGCCGCTCGCTGTTGTGAACATCCACCGTAAAATCCTTCAGGTTCCGATTGTTCACACCGATGATCCTCGCGCCCGCTCTCACAGCCATGGCGATCTCTTCGTCATCGTGCGCTTCCACGAGGGCCGAAAGTCCAAGCTCGTCACACACCCGGATGTAAGAACGTATCGTATCCTCGGAAAGCAGCGCACAGATCAAAAGCACCATCGATGCACCGAGCACCTTTGCCTGATAGATCTGATACACATCCACCGTGAAATCCTTTCGTAACACCGGCGTATTCTGCACCTTTACGATCTCTTCCAGATACGCATCGCTTCCCAAAAACCTCGTCGGCTCCGTAAGAACCGAGATACACGCCGCACCGGCCGCATCATATTCCTTCGCGATCTCCGTATACGGGAAATCTACCGCGATGATGCCCTTTGACGGCGATGCCTTCTTTACTTCACAGATGAAGGAGATACCTTCTTTTTCCAGGGCTCGCTCGACGGGAAAAAGAACACCTCCGTCAGCCCTTTCCTTCTCCGACTTAGCCACGGCTAACTCTTTCATCTTCTCGGGCGATATCTTTTCTTTATCGGCGGACACACGCACACGTGCCGCATCCGCCAGTTCGTTCAAAATATTGTTAGCCATGACTTACTCCGCTTCGTTTGTTGCCTTGATAAATGCTTCCAGCTTCTCCATTGCCTTTCCGCTGTCGATCAGTTCTGCCGCAAGCTTCACTCCGTCTGCAATGCTATCGGCCTTTCCCGCAACATAAAGTCCCGCACCGGCATTGAGTAAAACACTGTCACGCTTCGGTCCCTTTACACCGGACAGAATGTCACGTGTGATCTTCGCATTTTCCACTGCGTCACCGCCGACCATATCTTCCTTGGTCGCACGCGTTAAACCGAACTGCTCGGGCGTGATCTCATAAGTCTTAAACTCTCCGTTATTGATCTCGCAAACATATGTTGCATCCGACATACTGATCTCATCGAGTCTGTCCATTCCGTATACGACAAGGCCACGCTTTACACCGAGTTTGGAAAGCACATGTGCCATCGGCTCCACAAGTTCCTTGGAATAAACACCCATGACCTGAAGGGTTGCTCCCGCAGGATTCGTTAAGGGTCCTAAGATGTTAAATACGGTACGGGTTCCGAGTTCTTTACGAACCGGTCCCACAAAACGCATTGCCTTATGATACACTTGCGCATGCATAAATGCAATGTTTTCTGTTTCCAAAACCTTCTCCATCTTCTCCGGATCGAGCATGATGTTCACACCGAGTGCATCCAGCACATCCGCCGCACCGCACTTACTCGAAACGCTTCTGTTTCCGTGCTTAGCCACTGCCTGACCGCTTGCTGCGATCACAATGGAAGATGTTGTGGAAATATTGAAGGTAAACGCCTCATCACCGCCGGTTCCCACGATCTCAAGCACATCCGTCTTCGGAGATAAATGTGTACCTGCCGCACGCATACCTTCCGCACTTCCCACGATCTCATCGACCGTCTCACCCTTCATACGAAGTGCCGTAAGATAAGATGCCATTAACATCTGTGATGCGTCACCGCTCATAATCTCATCGGTACACTTTCTTGCCATCTCGTATCCGATATCCTTGCCCTCTACCAACATTCCGATTGCTTCTTTGATCATTGCTTTTGTCCTCCCATTGTTTTGATCGTTATTTTCGTTTTCTTTGTAACATTCCAAAAAATTCGCCAATATCTTCATTCCTTCCGGTGTCAAAACACTCTCCGGATGAAATTGCAGCCCATAAACCTCATAATCCTTGTGACGCACCGCCATGATCTCGCCGTCATCGGTCCTTGCGATCACCTTAAGACAATCCGGGATCGTATCGGGATCCGCGGCTAAAGAATGGTATCTTGCGACCGTCGTTTCTTCTGCGATCCCGCGAAATACCGCTTCCTTCACATCCACCTTGCAGATGCTCTGCTTTCCGTGCATCAGTCGTTTCGCATAGGTGACCGTTGCGCCGTAAACTTCGCAGATCGCCTGATGCCCCAGGCAGACACCCAAAATCTTGCTCTTTCCCTGCAGCTTTCGTATCACTTCCTCGCAGACGCCGGCATCCTGCGGTCTTCCGGGACCGGGAGAAAGAACGATATACGATGGCTTTAACGCTTCGATCTGCTCTACTGTCATCTCGTCGTTACGGATCACGCGGATCTCTTCTTTTTCCGCGCCGGGGTTTTGTCTGTTTTTTTCCTCCGCGAGGCTTCCCAGATACTGCACCAGGTTGTAGGAAAAACTGTCGTAATTATCAATCAGTAAGATCATACTTCATTCACCTCGCTTGCCCGCTTCACCGCTTCGATCACGGCTTTCGCTTTATTCTCACATTCCATGTACTCATTTTCCGGTACGCTGTCGGCAACGATGCCGGCTCCGGCCTGTACATAGACCTTATCCTTTTTCTTAACTGCGGTCCTTATCGCGATACACACATCCAGATTCCCGGAAAAGTCCAGATATCCGACGGCTCCGCCGTAAACACCGCGGGGTTCTTTTTCCAGTTCGTCGATGATCTCGCAGGCACGAAACTTCGGTGCACCGGATAAGGTTCCCGCCGGAAGCAGCGCTCCGATCGTATCCACACCGTCCTTATCCTCTCTGATCTGCCCGGTCACGATCGATGCGATATGCATGACCTTGCTGAATCTGTGGATCTGCATATATTCTTCCACCTGCACGCTTCCGAACTTTGCGATACGGCCGATATCGTTTCTGGCCAGATCCACCAACATGTTGTGCTCCGCTCTTTCTTTCTCGTCCGCCAAAAGCTCCGCTTCGAGTGCGTCGTCTTTTTCCTTGGTCTCGCCTCTCGGTCTCGTTCCGGCTACCGGGAAGGTCGTCAGCTTTCCATTCAAAAGCTTTACCATCGTCTCCGGTGACGAACCTGCGATCTCAAGATCCCCGCATCCGATAAAGTACATATACGGCGAAGGATTTGTGGTACGAAGCAGGCGGTATGCGTTAAGAAGGCTTGACTTATAGTCCGCTTCAAATCTTCTCGAAACAACGGCCTGGAAGATATCACCTTCTTTGATATAGTTCTTGGTCTTCTCCACCATCTCGCAATATGCTTCTTTTGAAGTGTTACAGGTAAAGTCGACGGTTTGTTGTGCGTTTTGTGGCTTTAACGGTGCACGGTCCATAATGAGATGAATGATCTTTTCAATCTCCAAACCGGCTGCATTGTATCCTTGCTCCCCCTGCTCGCTTCGGTAATTAACGATGATGATCAGCTTCTGCTTTAAGTGATCCAAAACGATCAGTTTATCAAACAGCATCAGATTGAAATCATCAAACTCACTTCTTTTTAAGTTCAGTTTCGGTTCTGCATATCCGATCATCTCATAAGAGAAATGTCCGACGAACCCACCGGTAAAAGAAGGCATGTTCTCGATCTTCGGAGATCTGTACTTTGCCAATTCTTCTCTTAACACCTGCATCGGATCTTTGTCGATCTTTTGCTCGATCGCACCGCTCTTTAAGGTAACGGCTCCGTCCTTCGCGGATAACTGAAGGAGCGGGCTGACACCGAGGAAGGAATACCTGCCCCATTTGCTTCCGCCCTCAACACTTTCCAGTAAAAAGAATCGATCATCGATCGTGGAAAGCTTTCTGAGCAATACGATGGGCGTTACTGTGTCAGCAAATACTTCTTTGCTGACCGGAATGATGTTGTAATCATCTTCGTATTGTCTTGCCTGTTCGTAACTTGGATAATACATGGTGTTCCTCCTTTTTCTTAAATATTTAATGAGACTTTCGTCTCTCGCTGATGCGACATCGTCGCTACTCTACATCTATGAGTCACGTCAGCTCGAGACTTTCGTCTCTCGCTGATGCGACATCGTCGCATAAACAAAAAGACAAGCAGCTTGTTCTTCTTGCGAGCAAGGAACAGCTACTTGTCTTTTTGTTTGCGTGACTCATAGTTTACGCACAAAACAAGAGCCTCTGTCCCTGTAAGGGACAAAGGCTCGTAAATTCGGTCTCTGCGGTACCACCCTAATTGATGTCCATATATACTATGGTCCACCCACTCATTTCACATACTATCATATATGCCTGTCTGATAACGGGTCAGGAACCCGTCTGCATCTACTCTCCAAAGTTTTATGGATTTCAAACAGCCCTCGCAAGCCCATTCAACCAAGCCCTCCCTACTGCTTTCCACCAATCGCAGCTCTCTGTAAGGTACTTCTTAGCATACTCTTCTTGCTCAACGGTTTTTTTATTTGTGCTTATTTTATTTCCTTTGACAATTCTTGTCAATATATTTTTAATAATTTTTTCCAAACCCGTGCATACGGACCCGGATCATTTCAACAATTCCCAGAAACTGATGGCGGAAGCCGCCGCAACATTCAAAGAGTCCACACCGTGAT
>JAILOQ010000160.1 GCA_024690725.1 Lachnospiraceae bacterium | reverse complement strand
ACTTATAATGCCTCGTGGATCAAATTTTCCCTCCATGCAAACTTGAATATGTCGCTCTGACAAACTAAAAGTAGTTCTATAAACTACCTTTCAATTATTCGCAGTACATACATATAGTTCCATTTGATAACTTAAATCCATTCTTTTCGTAAAACTTAGCCGCTGGTGCATACTCGCTTGTATAAAGAACAATTCCCGCAAGTCCTTTTTCTTTACTGTAATCTTTAACAGCATTTAATAATTGCTTACCTATTCCATGGCCGTGCCGTTCGGGAAGTACTGCCATCTCATTAATATAAATCTCTTCTTTGCTTCCGGAAATCTTACAAAGTGCAAATATACATCCTGACACTTCGCTATTATCTTCATATACATACCCAACAAATCTTTTCTGCTCAAAAAAATCTTGGAGATAGTCTTTTGCATTTTCTGCCGTCCAATCTATGCCCCAATGTTCTATCGGAAATGCTTTTGCATAAATCACACCACATTGTGCCAAATCACTGTATTTCATAATTCTAATCATATTACTGCCTCGCTAAAAAATCCCGAGTTGTCTGCATGATCCGCTCATCAATCCTGCGCACAACGCTGCTGGTATAGGCATGGAAAAACTTCAGCCAGAACCCGCTTCCCGACGGATTGATGCTTTCAAAATCCACGCCAAGTCTGGTATATCCCTCGTTTTTTAAGGTATTGACAACATAATTCAGCAGGCTTTTGTATACGCCCCTGCCCCTGTGTTCCGGCATACAGTATGCCCCCGTGATATGACGATAAAGATCCCCGGATGCCGTGAAGGTTTCGCCCTCATCCGACACTCCCATATAAGCGCATATTTTTCCACCGCTCTTCGCCGCAAAGTAACGTTCCTTATTCCTTTCCGAAAGATCCAAAAACTCTTCCCGTGTATTTGGTTTTCGGTTCATAAAAAGGGGGCTGGAGCAGTAATGCTCATTCAGTGCCAGATACAGCGGATAAACACATGCATAATCTTCCCCGGGCAATTCCGAAAACTCATATCCGCTGCATACGGCGCAATCGATGATTTCCATCGGACGGACGGCATCTGCGCACCTCATGCCGAATCCATACCGGAAAAACTGCTGTTTTGCTTCCTCATCATGTTCATACAAACAAACGGCATGGGACACCGCTCCGGCTTTTACCCACTTTTTTGCGGCTGCCTGATACAATGCCGCATAGATCCTGCCGTGATTTTCCGTGACTGCGCCGTTCGCACCCAAGGGCGAAAAAACGCCTCTCACGTCAGTGGAACGAAAAACATTCTCAAACGGTTCCACGCTGCAAAGGAATCCGACCATTTTTCCGCCTTTAAATGCCGCGACGCCGAATCCGTTTCCGGCTAATTGTTTTAGTATCGGAACGTCTGATATTTCCGGAAGCTCCTGTGTAAATGCTCTCTCACGATCATATGCACCAAGGGCAATTTCCGCTGCTTCCTCCGTATGTTCCGGTTCAAAATCTCGAATGATCATTTTTTCCCTTTCTGCACATCCCGATTGGGGCGATTAACTACTCTAATGTCTTTCTTCATGATCAAAAGACTCCTCTCAGATGTCAGTTACAGATAGTGATCCAATAACGTTGCTCGACTTTACCGTCTGAATTTATAAATTCGTTTTCAAGGATCCCGCCATTATTGATGATGGATTTAGCTGAGCCGATATTATCTTTGTCACAAGTCATAAGCACTTTGTCGATGCCCAGTTTTCTGCATTCGATTAAAGCCAGTCGGATCATTTCCGTGGCATACCCTTTTCTGCGTTCACTTGGCCGAATACCGTCTCCTATATGTCCGCCTTCCTTTCGCAGATCATCGTTCAGGTAATGACGGATATTGACGGCCCCGAGAAGCTTGTCCCGATCCGTATCCAATAGAAAGAATACGGAGTCCGGCACCCTCCCGTCCGCCTCTTCTTTAACCTCAAGGTTCTCAAGATAATAGTCGAAGTCATGATAATCGTTTTTGAATATTGCCCAGGGCGAGTGGTTTGTATGATTGAGCTCCTGGTCAGTTCTCCATTCGTCTATCATTTCTCCCAATTGTTTCTCATAATTATTCGAGAGCTTTATCAGCTTTAAGTTCATCGTGCATTTCCTTCCAAATCCCGTGTTATTTATAATTGTCCCCTTATCTACAAAGTCTGTACTTTGCATTCAGCACCAATTCTTTATCATCATCACCGGCATCTGAATAAAGCGTTTTCTCAAACCCAATACCGTTATGCCCAAGGCAAATATCCATAAAGCAGATGAAAATTCCTATATCGATCCGGTTGTAAAATGAGACCTTATCGGCAGGCATGATCCCTCTTTTACCGTGTTTCCTGTATCTGTAAACCGAAAGCTCACCGTTGTTCTTTACAAACCACGGTTGAGAATTGCAGGCACTCGGTGCAAACCTGACAATATCACTCACACCAGGAATCTGTTCGCCTTCCCATATTTCCTCGGTGCTCTTTCTTTTGCTCTTAAACATATCCTTACGGTATTTAGAGTCATCACTGATCTTACGGACAGAAAACATAATAACAAATTCCATATCCTCAAAGGGAGTTTCTTGTGTTTTGCCTATTCCAAACCAGAGCGTTCCTATATTCCTGGATACCAGATAAAGATCGAGTTGTTCCCCGAGATAACCAATATTCTGCAGATAGCCGTCTTTTTTTTCACTATAAAGCAGAACACAGTATTCTCCGCCCCGTCTGCAGTTAGTCTGCTTCTCAGGAACAATGCGGATGGCGGTTTTGATTCCGGGATTCAGGGGAATAAAATCTGAATATGCACTTTGTATATCGTTAAGTTCGTCTTTACTGATCGATTCGTTCCCAACATTTCTGAAAAAATGAAATGACTTTCTTCTAAATATCATTTCATAAAAATTAC
>JAILOQ010000021.1 GCA_024690725.1 Lachnospiraceae bacterium | reverse complement strand
CGATCTCCTTCTACGATCAGGGCGGATTTGTGGATCTGTGTGCCGGCCCGCACCTTATGAGTACCAAGGGCGTAAAGGCATTTAAGCTGATCTCTTCTTCCATGGCATATTGGAGAGGCGATGAAAAGAAGGCAAGATTGCAGAGAATTTATGCAACGGCCTATGACAATAAGGATGACTTAAAGGCACATCTGGAGCGACTGGAAGATGCAAAGAACCGTGATCACAATAAGCTCGGACGTGAGATGGAATTGTTTACGACCGTGGATGTGATCGGTCAGGGCTTGCCGTTATTCTTGCCGAAGGGTACCAAGATGATCCAGAAGATGCAGCGTTGGATCGAGGATCTGGAGGATTACGAGTGGGGTTATGTACGTACCCGTACTCCCATCATGGCAAAGAGCGACCTTTACAAGATCTCCGGTCACTGGGATCATTATCTGGACGGCATGTTCTTACTGGGACATCCGGAGGATGATGCAAAGGGCGATCTTTTGGCGCTTCGTCCCATGACCTGTCCGTTCCAGTATTATTGCTATAAGAATAAGCAGCACTCCTATCGTGAGCTGCCGCTTCGTATGGGTGAGACTTCCACCCTGTTCCGTAACGAGGATTCCGGTGAGATGCACGGCTTAACACGTGTGCGTCAGTTTACGATCACCGAGGCGCATTTGATCGTTCGCCCCGACCAGGCAGAGGCAGAGCTGCAGGGCGCAATGGATCTTGCCAACCATGTACTTAAGACCCTTGGCCTGCAGGGTGATGTAACCTATCGTCTGTCCAAGTGGGATCCGAACAATAAGGAGAAATATCTGGGAGATGAAGAGTATTGGGAGACGACACAGGAGTACCTGCGTAAGATCCTGGTAAAGGACAATCTTCCGTTTGAAGAGGCGGACGGTGAGGCTGCTTTCTACGGACCGAAGATCGATATCCAGACAAAGAACGTATACGGCAAGGAAGACACGATGATCACCGTTCAGCTTGACTGTGCGATCGCCGAGAAGTTCGATATGTACTACATCGATCCCAACGGGGAAAAGAAGCGTCCTTACATCATTCACAGAACCAGCCTGGGTTGCTATGAAAGAACGCTGGCGTGGCTCATCGAGCATTATGCCGGAAAGTTCCCGACCTGGTTATGTCCGGAGCAGGTTCGTGTGCTTCCGATCTCTGAGAAGTTCATGGATTATGCAGAGGAAGTAAAGAAGAAACTTCTGGCTGAGAAGATCGATGTTACCGTGGATGAGAGAAGCGAGAAGATCGGTCATAAGATCCGCGATGCCCGTATGGATAAGGTTCCTTACATGCTCGTGGTCGGTGAGCAGGAAGCAAATGCAGGTCTGGTTTCCGTTCGCAGCCGCTATGAGGGTAACGAAGGACAGAAGCCTTTGGATGAGTTTATGAAGGCGCTGCTTCACGAGATCGAGACAAAGGAGATCCGTGTGGAGCTTCCGGAGGAAGAAAAGAAGAGATAATCTTCGGGTTTATACAGCAAGTTACGTCCGGTTTGACGCATGTCGAATCGGGCGTTTTGTTTTATTTGCCTTACATGGTATACTAAAGGGTGAAAAGAGGGTGTTACATGAAGTATTATGCAGTGGCTAAGGGCTTGACGCCCGGCATTTACACCGACTGGGATACGTGCAAAGAAAACGTGCATGGCTTTCCGGGGGCGGTTTATAAGAGTTTTCCTTCGCTTGCGGAGGCAAACCGGTTTTTGGAACTGAACGGAGTCGATCCGGATACGGTCACGGCACCGGCCGCAGAGGATGCGGTTACACGCGGCGGGGCCGGGAAAAACGAAATAGACGTCGCGGATTCGGACGGACCGGTGTCCACAAAAGAAGATCTGATCGCTTATGTGGACGGCAGTTTCGATGCGGTAACGTCCCGTTATGCCTACGGTTGTGTGTTCGTTTTTTCGGATGGGACCGAGGTGATAAACGGAGCGGATGCGGATCCGGATTATGTGGAGATGCGCAATGTCGCAGGTGAGATCCTGGCTTCGGAGAAAGCCATCGATCATGCGATCGCGCACGGATATCGCAGCGTCCATATCTATTATGATTACGAAGGTATCGAGAAATGGGCGAACGATATCTGGAAGGCTAATAAGGTGGGAACACAGCGCTACAAGGCGCTTGTCCAAAAGAAGAGGGAAGAGATTCAGGTATGCTTTCATAAGGTGGCGGCACATACGGGCGTGACCTATAATGAGATGGCCGATCGGGCGGCCAAGCAGGCACTGGGATTGGAGTAGAAATGAAAAAGAAGTTTTGCATGGCAGCATTGTTGATCACATTGGTCCTTTCCGGATGTACGGCACCCGGGGCAGGCGGCGATGAGGCGGCGGATCAGACCGGGCAGCAAAAGGAACAGGAGAACCCCGGAGAGCAACCGGAAAAAGAACAAGGGCAGGAACCGCCGAAGGAAGAGGCGGATCCGACTTTTGGAGAGATTCCGGCGGATTTGTATCCGGCAGTTGGCGGAGAGACGACCACAACGACGACCACAACGGTAACGGAGAATGCACCCGTGATCGAAAACAATATAGACGATCCCGCACACGAGATCGTGCTCCCGTTTCATGAGGAGTCACTTTTGATGTATTTTTCCAGCGGTGCCGGCGGTTGGGCGACGGAGCTGACACTTATGCGGGACGGAAGCTTTACCGGCAATTACCACGATTCCGAGATGGGAGAATGCGGAGACGATTACCCGAACGGAACATTTTATGTTTGCGAATTCAGCGGTAAATTCGGGAGTTTCCAAAAGATCTCCGAGACGACCTGGTCGATGCAGTTGGAGAGTTTGAATTATGCCCCGGCGGGAACCGAAACCTATATCAACGGTACGCGGCACATCACGACCGATCCGTACGGATTGTCCACCGGAAGTCTGTATCAGTTTTATACAAAGGATAAAAAAGTGGAAGAACTGTCCCGTGTTTTCATCAGCTGGTGGGAAGGTCGTTATCAACTTGCTTACGATCAAAAGAGCGGAAATCCGATCATTCCCAAGGATCTGGTCCTGGACTGCTACGGCATTGCAAACTTTACGGGGAACTACAGTGAAACAACAGGGGAAGAAGAGATTTACGGTTTCTTCTCATATGATTATTGATAAGGAGGCTCACCATTGAAAAAGAAGGTTTATCTTACATTGTTGGCTGTTCTTTGTACCGGACTTTTGTACGGATGCGGGAAGGATGAAGCGGCATCCGGCGATGAGGCGGTTTTGGAAGAAGCTACGGAAGAGCAGGAAGCCATAGGCCTTGCGAATCCGATCGAGGCATCCTCAAAGGAGGATATCGAAGCTAAGGACGGGATCGTGATCGAACTTCCCGAGGGCTGCAAGCCGGTATCCTGGGTGAGAGTGGTAACGGAGCCTGTTATTTGCGAAGTGACCTTTGACTATGAAGGAAAGCAATATGTCTACCGTACATCGAAGACGGGAGAGTTTACGGATATTTCCGGAATGTATTATGATTGGGATTCTTCCAATGTTTCGACGGCGAAGGAATTGAACTATGATATCCGCTCGACCGAGGAAGGACAGGGCGTTGTGCTTTGGTATGATACGTTGATGCATACCGTTTCCATGACGGAAGGAGCGGACACGAAGACGTTAACGGCGATCTATCAGATGTTTGTGCCAAGCGAGGAGAGCACGGAGCTTACGGCACCGGAGAGTGTGCAGTGGGGCTATGACGGAGCGCAGCTTCCGGATGCTGCGGGAATCTCTGCCAGCTGGGCCACAGTGATGAATGCGGATGGCTATGAGGCTGTATTTTATACCAGGTTTGCGGACGATCAGGAGTGGCTGGAAGCGGAGCGCGTAAAATGTGAGGAGCCTTCGGCAAGTTTCTTTTTCCAGGACTACGGACAGTTAAAACTGGAGGTGCGTTCCTATGTGGGGGATACTTACAGCGAGCCGTTTGTCACGGAATTATCGGAAGATGAGATGAGCGAGATTCTGGGATTGACGGAAGATAATGAGGATGCATTGGCACAGGATGCGGAAACGGAATCTGAGGAGTAAATTAAGAAGAAAGGGTGTGAAAGCATGTTGGAGTTAATCATTTTAATTGTGTTGTTGGTGGTATTCTTCCGCGTGACGGGATTTATTCTTAGTCTTTGCGGAAAGATTTTAGGTGGGATACTCAGCCTGATCGGTTATCTGATCTTGGGTGTTTTGGCAGTCGTGCTCTTTAGCGTGTCTGCGATCGTGATCCCCGTTGTGTTGGTGGTAGGGATCGTTGCCATTGTGGCATGGATCGTAAAACTGGCCGCTTAGGAGAAAAAGGGCATAAAAAATAAGCACGATACGGGAGTCGGACCCGCCTCTCCAGCTTGGGAAGCTGGCATACTACCGATGTACTAATCGTGCTTGGCAAGTTACATTTTATATCAATTTTTCGAATGCGTCAAATGCGGTCATTTCTGCAGGATCGCAAGGAGAATATCAAATACGGGCATGTTGTCTTCGACGATGAGGGCAACATGCTTTTTTGCGCGGCTGAGGCCGTGAAAAAGATCGCGGACCGCGGAATGTGTCTGTGTGGTGGTACGGTTTCTGAGATACCCGTCTTCGTCGTAATAAAAATCGCTGCCGATGACCATGACCACCCGGTCAAATTCCTTGGAGCCGGCTTCTAAGACGGATAACGCGGAGGCGTTGTCTTTTGTTGTGTCGCTGCCCTCCGGCATGTCGCTTGTTTCTTCCGGAAGCGTTATGAAGGTAAAGCCCTTTTCCTTCAGACAGGAGATCAGCGTCATGGTCTCATCTCCGGAATTGGCATAGGAAAGCGAAACCGAGGGAAAGTCCCTGTGATGCGTTACGGGATGCATGACGCTTCGGATGAACACGGCAAGTTCGTTGTTTAAGCGGATACGGTTGGTAAGGCGGTAGCCGTGGAACCCCGGCTCTCGCTCAAACCAAACGGCGCCTTCCGTGCCACGTTCTTTTTCCGAGAAAGCATCCTCTCTGTTATAAGATAAGATGATGGGTGCCTGCCAAATTTCCGAGAGCGTGCGGATCTTTTCCCAAAGCGCTTGTGTCATGCGATGGCCTTCGTCGACGCAGATCGCATGGTAGGACCGTTCTTTTAACAGGTCGGGATCTGTGCCTTCGTAGTAGAAGTCGATGCGCTTTAGGCGGCTGTTTAATTGATCGAGCTCCTTTGTGTGAGGACCTAAGTGGAAGAGGCAGACACGTTCTTTTTCCGAGAGCTGCATGGCGATATCATATAAGAGGATCGTCTTGCCGGTGCCGGGAAAGCCCGTAAAGCCCTGTACGGAAGGCGTCTCGCCGGATGTTAGGTTCTTTAAGATCACCCTTCGGATGTCGCGCTGCTGGTTGGTCAGGAAATAATCGCCGCGTAAAAAACGGTCCGGATCCGTTAACGGAGAGATCAGGTAGAGGTCTTCGCGAAACAGTTCTTCGATGGGACCGTCGTAGCAATCCGTTTGGCGATGCAATACAGCGACCAGTTCGTCCCAAGCGGCTTCGACCAAACGCCCGCTTCCCGTGAGACGTAAGAGACGGTCTGCGGAACTGACATAGGTGAAAAAGTATGCGGGATGACCGAGTGTTGCCAGGTAGTAGCGGTTTTGCAAAAGCTGCTTTTTGATGGCTTCGTCCGATACGTTTCCGCTTTTCAGTTCGATGTTTACGATCTCTTCCTGCCCGACTCTGAGAAGGTCAAACTCCTTACCGAGCTTCGGCATGACAAAGGAATAGTAGAATTCCATGGCTTCGGCGCCCTCGGTAGCGGCGGCTAATTTTGCGCAAAAGGAACGAAGCCCGTCTATCTCCCAGTCCTTGATCTTGAGAAAGCGGGTCCGTTTCGACATCTGTCTTTCCAGGCGGGAAAGGCGTATGCCGTCCGTTATTCGTGTCAGTGCAAAAATGTTGATCGGTCTCATACCTCTATTATAATCATTCGGGAGGGAGTTGGGAAAGAAAATGTTCTTGACACCTTAAAGAAAATTCGCAACAATACAATTATGGAAAAAAAGAGAAGATTGTTTTATTTAATAGTAGGAAACATTATGCTTGGGGTTGGCATTGGATTCTGCAGAGTGGCGAGTCTCGGTGTTGATCCTTTTGCATGCATGATCTTGGGTCTCAGCGGTTTCTTTCAGTCGCTCGGCCTTTCCTTTATGACCTACGGAACGGTGACGGTGGTCGTCAACTGTCTTCTCTTTCTTGTTGTATGGTTTAACCTGCGTTCTTCCATAGGACTCGGAACGATCATCAACATGCTCTTTGTGGGCTATGTTGCGGATTTTACCGTCTTTTTGATCGGGCTTGCGGGTCTTACGTTCCCGATCCCGATGCGCGTATTGTTTCTGATCGGCGGGATCTTCTTTATCACCTCCGGTCTGGGATTGTATTTGGAAGCGGAGTGGGGCGTGGCACCATATGATACGATGGCAGCGATCATACAGAAATGGAGTAAGGACCGGATCAAATTCCAGTACGGCAGGATCATGTCCGATTTTGTCTGTGTTGTGATCGGAGTTTGCGGATGCTTACTTTCGGGGAACTCCGTGTTCACGGTTTTGGGATTCGGAACCGTGCTCTGTGTTTGCGTAAACGGTCCGCTGATCGCATTTTTCAGGAAACTGGTGCGGATATCGAAAGAGAAATCATCTTAAAGCCTAAATATAAAAATGCCAAGCATAATGAATCGCATTTGGTAAGGAGGGAATGAAATGGCGGAAGAGAATAATTGGAGGCCGATTGACGAGGAGCCAAACGGCGGAAAAAAGAAAGGCGCCGATAAAGCTGCTAAGAAAGCGAGCAAAAAAGCGGCGAAGACGGAAGGCGGATCACCGATGGACGGATTGAAGAAATTCGGTAAGGGTGTTTTGATCGCTTTTTGTGTGATCTTTGTTTTGATCTTTGTATCAAGCTGCTGGTTTACGTTGTCGGTAAACGAAGTGGCGGTCTTAAACACACTGGGTAAGATCGAGAGTGTGACGACACCGGGTGTACATTTAAAGATCCCTTTTATCCAGGGGTATTACAAGATGACCAAGGAAATCCAGGGCATGCGGATCGGGTACAATGAAAACGATGAAACCGTAGCGGAGGAAGCCGAGATGATCACGGCAGACTTCAATTTTGTTAATGTGGATTTCTATATTGAGTATCAGGTCAGCGATCCGGTGCAGTATTATATTCACCGCGATACGGCTTATGAGATCCTCAGGAATCTGGCGCAGTCCTACATCCGTGATACCGTCGGCGTATATAACGTGGATGATGTTATCACCACGGGACGTAGCGAGATCCAATCGACCATCAAAGAAAAACTTACGATGCGAATCGAAGATGAAGATATCGGACTGAGTGTGACCAACGTGACCATCCAGGATGCCGAGCCGCCCACAGCGGAGGTTATGGAAGCCTTCCGTGCGGTAGAGGATGCAAAGCAGAGCATGGATACCAAGGTCAATCAGGCCAATGAGTATAAGTCCAAACAGATCCCTGCGGCAAATGCAGAGGCGGATAAGCTGATCCAGGATGCGGAAGCATTCAAGCAGGAGCGTATCAGCGAGGCTACCGGTCAGGTTGCCCGTTTCAACGATATGTATGCGGAGTATCAGAAGTATCCGCTGATCACAAAGAAAAGAATGTTTTACGAGACCATGGAGGATGTACTTCCCGATCTGAAGGTGATCATCAATTCGGATGAGGGTGTACAGACGATGTTACCCTTAGAGTCATTCGGAGATGTTACGGTGAATGAAACACCGGCACAGCAAGAGGAGGAGTAAGCCATGGAAGAAAAGAAGAAAAAATTATCATTCGGCTGGATCGTGGTTTTGGTCATCCTTGTACTCATGGTCCTGCGTTCCGCTCTGGTCGTAACCTATGCGGATGAATATAAGGTGATCACACAGTTCGGAAGTATCGTCCGCGTGGAAAAGAATCCCGGACCTTCCTTTAAGATCCCGATCATTCAGAATACGGTAACCATTCCGAAAAAGAAACTGCTTTACGACCTTCCACCGTCCGATGTAACGACGAAGGATAAGAAGGTCATGACCGTGGATTCGTTCATCATCTGGGAAGTAACGGATCCGATCAAGTATATGGAGTCTGTAAATGCGAGTCAGGAGAAGGCTGAGGTGCGTATTGGTAACGTTGTCTACAATGCGGTCAAGACCGTGATGAGTGCGACGACGCAGGAAGACATC
The DNA here is from genome assembly GCA_024690725.1 of Lachnospiraceae bacterium. Lineage (GTDB taxonomy): Bacteria > Bacillota > Clostridia > Lachnospirales > Lachnospiraceae > UBA2882. The sequence continues at coordinate 423 of JAILOQ010000021.1, read as the reverse complement.
ATCAGCGGACGTAACGGAAAGCTGGTCGAGAGTATTCTCGGTGCGGTCGGGCATCAGATGGACAGCTACGGGATTGTGATCGAAGATGTCGAGACCAAAAAACTCGATCTGCCGGAATCCAATGAGGCGAGCGTATATCAGCGTATGATCTCGGAGCGTAACAATATTGCGGCACAGTACACCGCAGACGGTGATTACAAGTACTCTTTGATCATCAACGAAACGGATCGTACCGTGCGCCAGACGAAGGCAACGGCAGCAGCCGAGGCGGAGAAGATCAAAGCCGAAGGCGAAGCCGAATACATGAAGATCTTAAGCAAGGCCTACAACGATGAGGCCAAGGCGGATTTCTACAACTATGTAAGAAGTCTGGATGCATTGAAAGGTTCTTTGAACGGAAAAGGCGACAAGACCATTGTTTTG
>JAILOQ010000113.1 GCA_024690725.1 Lachnospiraceae bacterium | reverse complement strand
TTGCGCTGGTAAAAGATATAGCCGTTGACAACAAGGAAGTTATCCGCGCTGTCCTGTGTCAGTGTTTTCTTTTCCCCGGTACTCATATCGTAAACGCAGATCTTGTGATCGTCGTCCGCATCCATGTAGTAAATGAGGTTGCCCTGCTTATCGGGAAACCAGATGTTTCCTTCGGCCACAAGCTCCGGCGCGTAGTTTTGCACGTTCATGCGGTACAGATAGTGGTCTTTTTCCAAGCCCGTATAGTAAATGTAGCCGCCGTCGCCTGCTGCCGGATTGATATCGGTGGCTTCGTAAACGATATCCGTTTTGTGTGAGCGGATGTTGTATTTCGCCATGGTCTTTCGGCCGGTCTCGTTATCATAGCGCTGATAATAGATGTCGTTCCCCATAAGACGCATGGTGCCGCAGATGATCTTCTCGATCTGCTTCGTACCTTTTCCGTCATGGCCGGTTTTGAATATACCCAGCGTCTGGATGCTGAAACCGCCCAGACTCGAGGGGGAACTTCCGGAATTCACATAGTAGTAAAGGCTCTTACTATCGGCATTTAGCATGCAAGCCTGCACCATGGAGATCATATGAATGTCTTCTTCGTTTGACTTCATCGCGTAGAGATATCCGTTGTAATAGGGATTCGCAAAAAAGACCGTCCCGTCGATCTCACACATATAGCCGCCGTTATTGATATTGCCTGTGGTATTTCCGACATACGTATCCGAATTGGAATGCAGATAATCCTTGTATGCGTTAAATACCATCATTCCCGCCAAAAACAGGATCACAAGTCCGATGATCAAAATTGCTTTTGCCTTCGTAGACATATCTCCACCTCCTTTGGCTGTCTCATTTTCTGCTCCGTTGCTTTCGGCTCCGTTGCTTTCGGCTCAGTCGCTATCGTTCCGTTGCTTCCGGCCGTTTCGCGCTCGGTCTAATTCCCGAGGTCTTCGAGCATATCCGCCATGGTCTTTCCGTATACCGGATGCACAAAGCCGGGTGCCAGCTCCGCCATCGGTCCCAAAACAAAATGGCGGTTTTTCATATCCGCATGCGGTATCGTAAGATCGGGATCCTCCATGATCATCTTGTCATAGAAGAGGATATCCAGATCCAGTGTGCGCGGTCCCCAATGGATGCCGCGTTCCCGTTTTGCACCGTCTTCTATTTCGTTGCAGACACGCAACAGCTCCACGGGAGTTAAGAGCGTGCGCACCTTTGTCACACCGTTTAAGAACGGATCCATCTCCACCCCGCCATAAGGAGCGGTCTCGATGATCTTCGAGGTCTGCATGATCCGTACATCCTGCGTCTCCTCGAGCTGTGTCAGGGCGTAATCGATATATTCCTGTCGGTCACCCATGTTCGAACCAAGGCCGATGAACGCCGTATGCCACTCGCGCTCGATCTCCACGCTCACATTGTCAAACGGGAGCGGGATCGGTGCATGGGGTTTGCTGATCTTGATCTTCACGCGCTCCGCTTCGGGAAACCGCACCAAAATCTCCCGTGACATATTTTCCGCCACGGTTTCGATCAGCTTGTAGGTATTCTTTTTCATAAAGGAATCAATAAAAGAACACAGGGCACCGTAATCCACGGACTTTTCCAACTCGTCGCTCAGCCCTGCCGGCCGTGTATCCAGATACAACGACATGTTCACATAGAAATCCTGTCCACGCGTCGTCTCCTCCTCATACACACCATGATGAGCAAACACTCTCAGATTTGTAATCTCAATTCGATCCATAGCGCACCTCCCCAAAATACCCAGATTATTGTTACGAATTTGCAAGAATTGCTTTTGCCATTTTCACGGCACGCAGGTTTTCTTTTACGTTGTGTACCCTGACAAAAGAAGCCTTCTTTGCCACCGCAAATGCCGTCGTAACGAGTGTACCTTCCAAACGCTCGTCCTTGGGCAGATCCAATGTCTCTCCGATCACGGACTTACGGGAAGTCCCGAGGAGCAACGGCAATCCGAAGGTATGAAACTCTTCGAGTTTGCCGATCAGTTCCAGATTCTGTTCCACGGTCTTTCCGAATCCCACGCCCGGATCCACGATGATCCTGTCGTAACCGATGCCGGCGCGCGCCGCGATCTCCAGACTTTCTTCGATATCCGAAAGCACATCGTTCATGAAATCCTTATAAACCGCTTCCTTTCGGTTATGCACCAGGCAATAGACCACATCGGAATCCGCCACGGTCTGTGCCAGTTTTTCGTCAAACTTAAAGCCGTAGACATCGTTGATCATATCCGCACCGGCTTTGATCCCCGCCTCGGCCACCGCCGATTTGCAGGTATCAAGGGAAATCGGGATGTCAAACCGCTTTTTTATCTCCTCGATCACGGGACAGACACGGGCCGTCTCTTCGTCTACGGAAACCGTCTCATAGCCCGGTCTGGTCGATTCACCGCCCACGTCGATGATGGTAGCACCTTCTTTTATCATCTCTTCCGTATGGGCGAGCGCCGCATCCATCTCCATCCATTTCCCGCCGTCCGAAAAGGAATCCGGGGTAATGTTTAAGATTCCCATCACATAGGTTTCATTCTGTACATCAAAATTCTTGCCGCCAATAACCATGTGTGCCTCCCAAAGCTAAGCTTTGATCTCGAGATTTTTCTTTTTCTTTTTCCAGTCGCACCTGCCCTCGACGGGACACGAATAACAGGCCCTGCTGGCCTTGTCCGCGCGATACAGGATACCGTTTAAGTTTTCTTCATCCTTCACCTTTTTATCCCGATGGTGAAAGATCGCTTCCGTGATCATGCCGATCTCGCCGCGCCGATATCCGCAGTCCTGTAAGATTTCCTGCGCGATATAGCTCGATGCGATCGCATGGTCCGAACCGTCCTCGTACTGGATGTCGCGTCCGATATCATGAAGAAGCGCCGCCGCATAGATCACATCCATCCGATACGGCTTCTCCCGCTCGGTCAGGTTGTAGATCATGGCGATCCGCGCCACATCCATAAAATGTACCATGTCATGCCCGCAGAACTCGCGATCCTCTTCATAGGTCGCGATGGCGCGCAAATGTTCCCGGAACGTTTTATGGTTCATTACCTGATTGGCACGTTCCATGTCCAGTAGTTTGTCTTGTACTGAGCTCATAGGTTACCTCGTGTTTCTCCCTCCCACACGATAAGCCTTTCCGAAACCCTTCCCCTTGGGTAAAACTATCGAAGGCCGGCGTAAAACGCCTGCTGAAGCGACGGATCATCTGCAAATGCACCGCGCGTTACGATGGTCACCGTCCTCGATCCCGGTTTTTTGACCCCGCGCATCGTCATGCAGGTGTGCTCCGCTTCGAGCATCACCATCACACCCTTTGCATCCAATTCCTTGGCGATCGCATCCGCGATCTGCGCTCCCATCTGCTCCTGGATCTGCAGTCTTCTCGCATACACTTCCACGGTCCGTGCGATCTTCGAAAGACCGACGACCTTTCCGTTCGGAATGTACGCTACGTGCGCCTTGCCAAAGAACGGCATCAAATGATGTTCACACAAAGAATAAAAGGTGATGTCCTTCTCCAAAACCATTTCGTTGTGACCGGCATGAAAGGTCTTCGATAACGGAACGGCACTGTCCTCATCCATCCCGCTGAGCACCTCCGCATACATCCGCGCCACCCGGTCGGGCGTATCCTTAAGCCCTTCTCTGTTTATGTCCTCACCGACGCCCTCCAACAAAAGACGTACGGCCTGTTTTACTTTTTCCTGATCAACCATGAGGGCGTTTCCTCGCTCCCTTTTCATTTTGTACGATTTCTCTCAGCCGTCCCAGATAGGACAGAGAGCCAAAGGCTAAGATCATGACATCCTTCCTCTCTCCCGCCAAAAGCCTTGCCATTTCCACGGCTTCCTCGATGCTGTCGGTGTTCATCACCCGCTTGTGATACCGGCTTACGACCTGTGCTAACGTATAGGCATCGAGCGCTCGCGGATTGTTCGGCGGCTTCAAGGTGACAACGGCTTCCGCATACGGATACGTAGCCTCTATCACAGCCTCATAATCCTTATCCTTTAATACCCCTATTATATAGATTATTTGCTTGTTTGTAAAATATTGTTCGATGGATTTTGCAAGCTCCAAAGCGGCCGGTTCGTTGTGTGCTCCGTCGATGTAAAAGTCCGGTTTCGTCCCGATCTTTTCCAGCCTTGCGGGCCATGTGACATTTTGTAACGCTTTCCGGATCCGCTCGGTTTCCAACATATATCCGCAATGCTCGTTTAATGCATGACAAGCCTCCAATACCGTCATCGCATTTTGATACTGCCAGGTGCCGATCAAAGACAGCGTCATGTTCTTATACATCGTCTCTCCGATCGCATAATCAAACTTCGGCTTCGTTCCCGCCTTATCCTTCCTGCGCGCACTGTCCGCAAAGGCAATGGGACAATGCAGTTTCCCGGCTTCTGTAAAAAGAACGTTCTTTGCCCGCGTATCCTGTTCGCTTGAAACGGCGGGACAGCCTTCTTTTAGGATCCCGGCTTTCTCTTTTGCGATCGCCTCCAAGCTGTTCCCAAGGAATTGCATATGGTCCATTCCGATCGATGCAAAGACCGTAAGGATGGGCTTTTTGATGATGTTGGTCGCATCCAGCCTTCCGCCCATGCCGGTCTCTATGATACAGACATCCGTTTTTTGATCCCGGAAATATAAAAAAGCCAGGGCCGTCTCCGTCTCGAAGCTCGTCGGATGTGGTAAGCCACGGCTAACCAAGGCATCGTTATGCTCCTTTAATACGGAAAAGTACTCCCCCAGGGCCTTTTTCGTGATCATTTTCTTGTTGATGCAAAACCGCTCTCGGTAATCGAGGATCGCGGGTGATGTATAGGTCCCGACCGTTAAGCCGTGCGCCATGAGGATCTCCGTAAGCATTGCGAGAATGCTTCCCTTTCCGTTCGTTCCCGCGATATGGATGATCTTCAGTTCCTCCTGCGGATCGGATAGGGATGCGCAAAGCTCGGTGATCGACGCAAGGCCCGGTCTTGATCCCAGCGTATTCAGATATTCGATGTACTCAAGATATTCCTTTTCTTTCAACCTACGCCTCTTTCCGTTTTGCGAACGCCGCAAGTACCTGTTTTTTCACGAAGAGGTAGCACATCACCAACACCGTGCTTCCCAAAACCGTGCCCAAAAAGATCGCCGGCACGAAAAACCAAGGTGCCAGTTCCAGATCCTCATAATGCGTCAAACGGATGATCAGCCACTCCGTAACGAAGAGTACCTGGAAATCCATATGCACGATCATGTAGATCAGGGAATTCTTGCCAAGGTAGATAAACGGCGCTTTTTCCGTTTTGCTTAAGACATCAAGGCCGATCGACAAAAACAGGAGCCCGAAGGAGCCGATAAGGGCGTTGATATAAAACAGCCACACTCTTCCGTATCCGCCCGTATGCATGTCGATATGCGCATTTGCCTGTGCGGTAAACGACAGGACGATAAAGCACACGATCCCCAAAAGGAAGGATACCACCGGCTTATCCTTAAAATACCCAAAGACCGGTTTCAGTAAAGCCCCGGCCGCAAGAAATACGGAACAAAGAAGGGCCCGCTGCAGCATTAAGACCACGTGGACTTCCGAACCTTTCGTAAGCTCATACACAAGGATCGCCACGAAAAACGTAACGAGCAAAGGTAAGCTGCGGCTAACCGTTTCATGTTCTTTTCCCAGAGGTTCCATGACCTTGCGAACGAGAAAATAAAAGACTTCCGCGATGAATAACGCCGGCAGGAACCAAAGTACGGAATAGCCGTAGAGGCAGAGTGTATCGACGATGCTCTCTTTTAAGGTGCCGGGAAAGTTCCAGGCACCGGTCAGTTTATATACCAGTAAATGAAATACGATGTCTGCGACGGATACGAAGATGTACGGCAACATAATGCGCTTTGCCTTCCGGATGAGCCTGTCTTTCAGACTGCGCGTTTGGCTGCCGAAAAGAAGCATGCCGGAGACAAAGAAAAAGAAAGGCATATGGAAGGCGTAGATGAACTTCACCTTCCACAGTGCCATGTACTCAATGTGCCCGAGGATCACGAGTAAGATACCCAGTCCCTTTGCAATATCAATATAGGATTCCCGCTCTCTTTGCAGTTTCTCCATATGGTTTCTTCGTTCCTTTTTATGGTTGTTCGAGGATCGTTACGATCTCATCCATGACCGGCTGATATCCCTTATAAGACCAGTAGGCACTGTCCGGCCAGTACACATCGGTGTTACCCTTTGCTAACTCTTCCTGCAGGATCCGCTTCGTATCGATGATCGTATAGTCATGCGGCAAAGCGGAAAGCCTGTCAAATGCGCTATCTTCTGTGCTTCCCTCTATGCTCTCTCCCGCTCCGATATACGGCGCATACACATCGGATTTATCCGGTGTCGGCAGTAAAAAGAGCGTCAGATCATATAGCGGCACGTAATGCGCATAGGCGGCATTGAGGTTATCGTTGATCTCATTCAAATCTTCCTCCGAGATCGGATCCGCCTTCTTTTCCTCATAGTAGAGGGTGTTCTCTTCGCCCGCGGCACTGAACAGATCCCGGTTAAGCTCGGCTCTTACAACCTTTCCGCCCATGTCTTTTCCGGAAAATACGGTCGCCGTCTTGCTTTTTAAGAACCGTGCATTGTATAAAAACATGTTCTTTGGCCAGAACTCGATCGCGGTCTGCTCATTCCAAAACGTATCCGTTGCGATGTGGATCGGGACGTTTTCTTCGATCTCTTCCTTGAGGTATTCCGAATAATCCGTAAGATCGCCGGTGTACTTCGAAAGCTCGTCCTCGTCGCACTGTAAGATCACGGCTCTCGGCATCATGACCCACATAAAGTAAGAGCCCTCTAACTTATTCAAAATCTCCAGCGCGGAGCAATCGTACTCCGTCGTGATGTTTAACACCTTCAAGCCGTAGTGCTCCATGAGGTAGTCCTGGTAAAAGGAGCCGCCGCCGCCCTGTGAAAAGCCGTTTCCGATCGTGACGATGTCGACCTTGCCGTCGCCGCCGCCGTTCGTCAACTTCATGTACTCATACATTTCCATGACGTGGCCTTCGTAGGTAACCTGAATGCCGTCTCCTTTCGGAAGGCTCATACAAGCCTTGGCGGATAAGTCGCTGTGTCCGTCTCCCGGTAGGAAGGCGGGGGACACGACCTTGTTCCACAGATACAGATTTCCCAAAAGAAACAGCAAGATCACAAGGAGTATGATACGGATCGCCCACCTCTGTTTTTGTTCGGAGCGCATGGTATGCTCCGTTTTTCGTTCCTGCATATATCTCTCCAAACACTTAGTTCAGTGCCGATGCAATATCCTCTTTCATCGCGATCACAGCTGCACGGGACGCATCCGCATAGTTAGCCTCTGCAAACTTTTCTTTGTACGCGTCCTGCTGATATGCGGCAATGATACCGCGGGAGCTGTTTACGATCGCACCCAGACCGTCTTCGTTAAAGAAGTGTACGAGATCCTTGCCTTTTCCGCCCTGTGCACCGTAACCGGGCACGAGGATATAGGTCTTTGGCATGATCTTTCTGAGTGCCTTGCCCATCTCGGGATAAGTCGCACCGACCACTGCGCCGACATAGCTGTAGGAATCTCCCATTACTTCACTGCCCCATGCATCGACCATCGCGCCGACATGCTCGTATAACGGCTTTCCGTCGACCAAACGATCCTGCAGCTCCCCGCTTGACGGGTTCGAGGTCTTTACCAGTACGAAGATCCCCTTCTTTTCCTCCTTGCACACATCCATGAAGGGACGCACGCCGTCGGAACCTAGGTACGGATTTACGGTCACGAAATCTTCGTCAAATCCGTAATAGCTCTTGCTGCCTACCTGCACCTTTCCGAGATGCCCTACGGCATAAGCACCGGAGGTCGAACCGATGTCGCCGCGCTTAATATCGCCGATCACGACCAGCCCCTTCTCCTTGCAATACTGCACGGTCTTATAAAACGCCTGAAGTCCGGGAATACCGAACTGCTCATACATGGCGATCTGCGGCTTTACCGCCGGGATCAGATCGTACGTTGCATCCACGATCCCCTTGTTGAACTGCCAGATGGCTTCGGCCGCACCCTCCAAGGTCTCGCCGTATTCCTCGAATGCTTTCTTCTGAATGAATTCCGGCACGTACTTTAACATGGGATCGAGTCCCACAACGATCGGTGCCTCCGTCTTTTTGATGTTTTCCACAAGTTTGTTGATCATGGTGTTCTCCTTCGTGATTTATTTGTTTATGATTTTGTTTGCGATCCTACTGCTCTTCGCTTCGTCAAGCCTCACTAGCGTGTCTCGAGGAACGTCGCTTCCCTGGCCGCTTCCGCATCATCGGGATATGCCGCCATATAAGCCTCCATCAGTTCCTTCGCCTTTGCGAAATCCCCGGTCTTTTCATAGCCCACGATCTGATTAAACCGCAAGGTCTGTGTCATGGACGTATCCTGCTTGTTTAGGGCATCCTCAAAGATCTGGATCGCCTCGGATGCGTTACCCGCCTCTAACTTGCAGACTCCGTACTGGTTCATGACCAGCACATCGTCCGGGTGGTTCTCCAGATAGCCCTGATATACCACCGACGCATAATTCATATCCCCGAGCGCTTCGTAGGTCGCACCCAAAAGATAGATGATCTGACTCTTGTTCTTATCATCCGACTGACGCGCCAGCTCCAAATGCGTCCTGGCTTCGTCGTAATTGCCCAAATAGTAATACAACTCGCCCTGCTGGTAATCGCTTAAATCCTTTCCGTCGGAGAGCAGCTGGTTTAAATACTCTCTTCCCTTATCTTCCTTGCCGTTGGCACTAAGCTCCTTATAGACCTCGATCTTCATCGCCTGCGGATTGTCCGCACAGGCCATGGCCTTTTCGTAATTGTAGATGCTGTTGTTGTAATCGCCCTCGCGAATGTAGAGAGACCCCAGCAGATAATACGCATCCGCATTTTCATCATCGCTGTCCGCGATCGCCTGCAAGAGTTCGATCGCCTTGGCGTTTTCGTTTTTCTTTGCATAGGCCGTCGCCATGTAGAAGTTGATGTCGCGCTCCAGGTCACCGGCAAAGATCCCGGCATTGTCCAGCGCCTTTTCAAAGCTCGCAAGTGCCGCATCGTAATCAGCCAGGCCCAGATAGGCAATGCCCTGTCCGCGGTACGCAAGTTCCAGATCCTCGCCTGCCACGATCGCTTCTTCAAAACAGGAAAGCGCCGTCGGATAATCGGATGCCTCCGCAGCCGCAAAGCCCGCCGTGATATGCTCCCCTTCCTTATGTCCGCAACCGGGTAAAAGAAGGGTCAGAGATAAAAGTAAGCATATGCTAACTATTTTACGTATGTTCATATATTTCTTCCTTTTCGTTTAGGAACGATAATCCGCATTGATCGTTACATACTCATGTGTCAGATCGCAGCCCCAGGCTTCCGCCTCAAAAGAACCCGCATGCAGATCGCAAACCGCCGTGATCTCATCGGGCGTCAAGATCTTCAGCGCCTCTTCCTCGGAAAACTCCGGAAGCATGCCCTGCTCGATCATGGTAATGCTGCCTTCCTTACTGCTCATCGTGATATCCACCTTGTCCGGATCAAACTCCGCACCCGAATATCCCATCGCACAGAAGATACGTCCACAGTTGGCATCGCGTCCGTAGATCGCAGCCTTCGTCAGGCTCGATGTGATAACAGACTTTGCCAATGTCTTTGCAGTCTCGTAATCCGGCGCGCCGATGACCTTTGCCGTAAACAGGCGGGTGGCACCTTCGCCGTCCTTTGCGATGTTCTTTGCCAGATATAAGCAGACCGTGTAAAGCGCACGGTACAAGGTCCGATATGCTTCGTTTCCGAGCGTGCTCATATCCGTATCACCGCTCTCATCGATATCGTCAAGGGAAATCCCCAAGGTCGCAGCCGTGATCTTTTCGTTTCCGGAAAGACCGTTGCAAAGCCAGAGCACCGTATCGTTCGTAGAGGTATCGCCGTCCACGGAAACCATGTTAAACGTCCGCTCGACAACGGCTCTTAAGAGCTTCTGTGCCAGTTCGTGATCGATCGAAAGGTCGCTCAAAAGATAGCCCAGCATCGTTCCCATATTCGGATGGATCATGCCGGAGCCCTTGCACATCGCACCGATCTTGCAGGTCACACCGTTTATCTCAAACGAAACCGCGATCTCCTTCGGCTGCGTATCCGTCGTCATGATCGCAAGCGCCGCCTCGTGCGCCTCAGCCTTCGCCACATCCGCGCCGTCCTTTGCACTTACGAGTTTTCCGGCAAGTTCCTTGATGCCGCCCGTGATCTTATCCATTGGAAGCTGCGGTCCGATCACACCGGTCGAACCCACCAGCACTTCCTTCTCGGAAACACCCAAAGCCTCTGCCACAGCCTCGGCCTCTATTTTACAATTCTCCAAGCCCTGCTTTCCGGTTGCCGCATTCGCGATCCCGGTATTTACCACAACGGCACTCGCTAAGCCGTGCGCAACCACTTCCATATCCCACTTTACGGGTGCGGCCTTCACCTTATTCCTGGTAAAGACGCCCACGACGGTCGCCGGCATTTCCGACTTGATCATCGTCAAGTCCCTCTTTGTGGCATTCGGCTTTACGCCGACACACATACTCGCTGCGCAATATCCTTCCGCCGCTAAGATTCCGCCTTCGATTTCTTTGATCTCACTCATGATTTCTGCCTTTCGTATGTCTCGATTTTTATGATCCTTGCGACATCGCCGTGAACGGTAAAACGCACGTTGTATGCTCCGTAGGCCACGCCCCAAATTCTCTCTTCATCTTGGATAAACCGTGTCCTGGGATCCTCCTTTAAGATCTGTGACACATCCCTCTTTAACGCCTCTCGCTTTTCATCCGAACACCCTTCCATCACACCTGTGAAAAGAACGTCTTTCTCAAACTCCACAAGAAGATTCCGCTCCTTTACGTCTCCCGCAAAACCATCCGTGGCATCTTCAACAGAGTCCGCATACGGAAGATACGGCTTGATATCATAGATCGGCGTCCCATCCAGCATATCCACACCGGATACGAGTAAAACGATCCCGTCTTTTTCCTCTTCTCTTATTTCCAGAAGCCGCACCACGCTCAGTCCGATCGGATTCGGCCGAAAGGGAGAACGCGTCGCAAACACGCCGACTCTCTTCTTACCGCCGAGACGCGGCGGACGTACCGTCGCCGACCATTCCTCGCGCTTTGCCTCATGAAAGTCCCACAAAAGCCAGAGATGGGAAAACCCCTCCAGCCCGCGAAACGCTTCCGGCTGTCTGTATTTGGGAAAGAACACGATCCTTCCCATGGCCTCTTTCACCAAACCGCTCTGTCTGGGGATCCCGAACTTCTCGGGAAAGTCCGTCCTTATCTCAGCGATCGGTTCAAACTCGTGTCTGCTCATGATCTTTTCTTTTTATCCCCGGCATGCGCCAGAACATAATCAACCTCGGCCGCCAGCAAAGGATCCATGTCCTTCTTTTCCTCTTCGCTTACAGCCTTCGCTTCTTCAACCGTGATCAGTTCCCGCAGTTCCACCTGATGGTGTGCCACCGGAATATAGGCAACCTTCGTCGGATCCGCAACCTCTTTTAAGAAATAATACGGGATCAACTCCGAAAGCGGGTTCTTCTTATCCGCGGAAAGATTCACGATATCGGATACCTTCACCACACCCATCGTCGAACTGAATATGATCTGCTTCTTTTCAAACATCAAACCAACCTCTTACTTTTCTTTTGTCACGAGCTCTTTAAAGACCTCACCGCGGTGCTCAAAGTTTTTGAAGATCCCGTAGCTTGCCGCCGCAGGACTTAAGATCACCGCCTCGCCCGGCTTTGTGACCTTCTTTGCCAGCGCCACCGCATCTTCCAAATGCTCCGTGACCAAAAGCCTTTCTTTGTTCGGGAAATCCGGATAGTTCTCCGAAATCTCCTTTGCGATCCTTCGCCCCGTCTCCTCCATCAAAATGATGTTCTTTACGGAGGAGGTGGAAAGAAACTCCTCTAAGTTTACATAACTAATACCACGATCCATCCCGCCAATCAAAACGGTGGCGGCATTCTTTACGGTCTCCAGCGCCCGGATCGTCGTCTCATCGATCGTCGAAATACTGTCATCGTAATACTCGACACCGTCGATCACCGCGAACTTCTGCAATCTGTGCGGAAGCGGTTCGTAGCTTTTCAGCCCCGCCTCAAAGGTCGCATCGTCCATGCCAAGATCTGCGCAAAGCGCATAATCAAAGGCTATGTCAATATAGTTATGTGAACCAATTAAACGTATTTCATCGACGGGAATCTCGTATGCTCTGCCGTTGTAGCTGATCGTACGACCGGTCAACTTTGCATTTATGTCAACCTCACCGTTCGACACATCTGCGGAAATGTAAATACAATCCGTATGGCAATCCGACAGATACGGCGTAACCTGCGGGGAAAGATACAGTCTGTCTCCCGCCTTCTGATGCAGATAGATCTGCAGCTTTGAGGCAACGTACTTTTCCATGGTCCCGTAGTGATCCAGATGCTCCTCATAGATATTTAAGAGCATCCCCCACTTCGGAGACACCGTCATATATTCCAGCTGATGGCAGGAAAGCTCCAGTACCAGCAGCGTCTCATCCTTCATCCGGTCCAAAACGTCGAAGACCGGGATGCCGATGTTGCCGGCCAGCAGCACGTCGCGCCCCGCCTCTTTCAGGATATGATACAAAAGCGTCGTCGTCGTACTCTTCCCCTTCGTTCCCGTGATCCCGATGATCCGGTCGCGAAAACGCTCGAAGGTCAGCTGCATCTGCGATACGATCTCCGCTTTGTAAGACGCACGTTCTTTTTCCAGGACGATCCCCGGCGATTTCATCACAAGATCGTAGGAATCGATCGCATCCTGATACGCAGGTCCCGTTTGAAAGAGAATGTCATTTATGTTTATGTTAACTTCCTTGCAGATCTCCAATGTCTCTTCATCCAAAGAAACATCGTTCATATCCGCGATCGCAATCGTCTTGTATCCGCCGGCTTTAATTATATTATGTAAACTTGACTTGCCTTCCCGGCCAAAGCCCAGGATCAAAACCGTCCGATCCAAAAGGCGCTCATGTAAGTAAGTAAGCATCGAAAACCTCCGAAGGGCTCAGCCCTTTAATGCAAGAAGCCTCTGTTTTAATGCCCGTGTGAACGGATCCGGCAAGAGGTTTTGCGCATCGTAATAATCATAATATGCTTCCGCCACGGGAAGGGTCTGCTCGTATCGGCCGGTCTCTTTGTAGTGCCGGAAGAGATACGGAAGCTCGGCGCCCTCCGGATAATCGCGGATCGTCAAGGTGATCGCCGCATTGATCTCGTCGCGCGATCCCACGCATTCAAACGGTTTCTCCGGGGAGAGACCGATCAATTGGTCAAAGAAATGCTGCATTTCCGGATCGTTTGCCATATCCCGTCCGAAGATCTTTGTCAGCGCCTCCTGCGACAAAAACGGCGACAGGATCAGCCAGACGAAAAGGCATTTCGAACAGTGGCCGCACCAGATGTTTTCTTTGCTGCCCGCATTGCAGCTCTTGAATACCGGATGGTATTTCGTGAGTTTGGAAAACAGGCCTGCGATCTGGAATTCGCTAAGTGGCCGAAGGAAGGAAAAATAATACGTTCCAGAGTTAACATAATTCTTCTCATAATCATGGAAATCCTTTTCAAATTCATAGGATTTCGAATACTGATGGTTTACGTAACTACCCTCTACCGTGCTTTCGTTCGCACTCGACTCATTGCTTAACACAATGTATTTCACGCCGGCCAGATATGCCATGATCGTCGCGGAAAACGCCACGATCGCGGAAAACGGCGTATGGCCGTTTAAGTATCCTTCTTTGTTCAGGCGGAGCATATTCGCATCCAGTGTCCGCTTTACGGAAAGGATGTGCTCTTCGTCATACCCCGCCACCGCGGCAGACTCTGTCGTAGCACCGCGCGGGTTGATGATGTAGATGTAATTGCCGGAAAACGTCCCGTTCAAAAGCTCCAGCGAAACCGAGGAATCCTTGCCGCCGCCCACGGGGACTAAGCAGGATTCGGAAAGCACGGTCGCCTCTTTTGCGGGCGCAAAAACAGGACCGTCGGCCGTAATCGTCATAAAGTCCTCTTCCGTCTCCGTAATGCCGTTTGTATAGTAGAATTCTCCCAGACCATGGAAATACAGATGCTTCCACCACTTGATCTGTGCTTCGTTAAGACCTGCCGGCTCTATCACAACCTTCTTTGGACAGGAAATCTTCCAGTAGCTGATCAATTCCACCATGCCGAGTGAAAACACGAGGTTTTGGAACACCGGATCGTCTTTTGCGCCCGTTCTTTTTTCGGGAATGGTCCAGGTCGGCGCAAAGTGCGAAAGGCCCGGGATCTCGAAATCATAGGTCAGCTTGATGCTTTCCTCGCCCTCTTCTATGGTGTAAGCGTGATATATAAATTCGGGGTATTTTTCCCGTAAAGATTCGTAATATTCTTGCTGTTTCACAACGGCCTCCTAAAAATACACATACACTACGATTATAAGCCAAAATCCTCCCCTATGCAAATAAACCGAATGCTTTTCCCGTTTCTTTTTTCAGGGGTGTGTGCTATAATGAAGGTGATATTTGTGGGGACGGATATCAAGTACTATTGTTTGTGTAATTCGGAGGGGAATGCATGACGAAAGAAATACCATATGACCCGCAGGATCGCTTTCGCATCCTGACGGGTGATACTTATCGTGACTACGATGAGTTCAAATCTGACACTGCGTCCACTTATCCGATCTCCGCTTACACCGCCTCAATAAGAAATACGGTTCTAAGCAAGATCCGGTGGCATTGGCACCACGATTCGGAATTGGCGCTGGTCGTTGACGGAAGCGCAGATTTCCATGTCAGTGATGCTGTTTACACCATTCCTAAGGGACAAGGTATCATCATTAATCACAGTATCTTACATTCTGTTACGATCACGGAAGGCTTTGAAGATGCGACCATTTCGTTTGTCATCTTCAATACCAGTTTTTTCTTTGGAAAAAGCGAATTGATGCTCTATGAGCGGTATGTTACGCCGGTCATGGACAATGTCAATATTCCGTGCCACGTATTGAAGGGAGATACGGAAGGGTCGCGTGAGATCCTGGACATGGTTCCGAAGATCGTGAAGATCAATGTGGAACAGACACCGTTTTACGAGCTCTATACCAGGGAGTATCTCTTACACACCCTGATCATTACCTTAAAGTATCTGTCCGATCAGGACGAAGAGCTTCGTAAGCAGATGGCGGCGCTCCACAATAAAAAATCCTCCTTAGACGAGATTCGTACCAAGGAGGCAATTCGTTTCATTGAACAACATTTTGCGGATTCCATCACACTCGATGACATCGCAGAGAGCATTCACGTAAGCAAGAGCGAATGCTGTCGCTGCATCAAGCGCTGCATGGGCATGACGCCGTTTGAGTATCTGCTCAGGTATCGTATTATGATCGCCGCGAGCAAACTGCAACGAGCGGATGAGAAGATCTCGATCTCGGAGCTTGCCGCATCGGTCGGCTTTAATTCGAGCAGCTATTTCAACAAGCTCTTTCGCAAGTACATCGGCGACACACCTACGGTCTTCCGCAACAAGCGGCTTGCCGCAGACATTCCTCCGCTAATAGAGGAATGATCCGGTTCGGATCAACCGCAACCGGGATTTTCGGAGTCTTCGAGCACGTCGAACGCCGTTCCTTTGGCCCAGGCGCTGCCCACATCACAACGACCGTGATGATAGACTCTCTCACTTTTGCCGGAGGTAAAGTCATCGGATACCTTTACGTTCATCCGAGACGTCTCCGTCTTACTGAAATTTTCAAGAATGGCCAGCATGTTATTGATGTCTTCTTCACTAACTTCGCCGGCCTTTCTTTTTTGCTCTTCTTCATAGGCATCCAGATCAAGGATAAATTCAGGTTCCATTCGTCTGCTCCTTTCTTCCCATCGCCCAGCGGTAAAACGCCGCGCCGATGATCAACACATAACCGATCAGGCTGTACACATCCGGCACCTCGTCAAAGAAAATGAATCCAAGCAATGCCGCAAACAAGATCTGCGCATAATCAAAGACCGAAATTTCCTTGGCCGGCGCATAGGTGTATGCCGCCGTGATGTTTAACTGTCCGCCCATCGCGCACACACCCGACAAGATGAGATACAGCCACTGCTTTCCCGTCATCGGTGTAAATCCCGCGATAAAGAACGGAAGGATACAAAGGGAGGAAAACGTCGAGAAAAAGAACACGATGACAGGTCCTCTCTCCCCCTGCTTTCCCAAAAGTCGCACAAAGGTATATGCAACACCCGCGCCCAGCCCGCCGAGGGCTCCCACCAGCGCAGGAATAAATTCCATCGAAACCGAGGGCTTCATCACAAACAGCGCCCCGATAAACGCAACGATCACCGCCAGCCATTCCTTCCAGTTCGCCTTTTCCTTCAGTACCCAATAGGAAAAGATGATGGCAAAAAACGGCGACAGTTTGTTCAACATATTCGCATCCGCAATCCTAAGTCTGTCAATGGCCCAGAAATTGCAGATCAGTCCCGCACAGCCACAGGCCGAACGCATCAAAAGTCCGGGCCAGCTGCTCTTTTTGATCTTAAATTTTTCCGGCGTTCTGAGAAGTATACCGATGGCCACCAGCATCGCAACAAAGTTTCGAAAGAACGCTTTCTGCATGCTCGGGAGGTCGCCGGAGATCCGGACAAAGAACGTCATAAACGCAAAAAACAGCGCTGCTAAGAGAATATGTCCGATTCCTCTGCTCTTCTTACTGTCCAATTTACACCTGCTCGTTCATCTTGGCTAACTTTGCAGCCTGATCCGCCGCGATCAGCGCATCGACGATCTCCTGGATGTCGCCGTCCATGATCTTGTCGAGTTTGTATAAGGTCAGATTGATCCTGTGGTCCGTCACACGTCCCTGCGGGAAGTTGTAGGTACGGATCTTTTCGCTTCGGTCACCGGTACCGATCTGGCTGCGTCTCGCCTCCGCCTCGGCATCATGTGCCTTCTGACACTCAATATCGTAAAGCTTTGCACGAAGCAGTGCAAACGCCTTGTTCTTGTTTTGCAGCTGACTCTTTTCCGTCTGGGAATATACCACGATACCTGTCGGGAAATGCGTCAGACGCACTGCGGAATCGGTCGTATTGACACACTGACCGCCATTACCGGATGCACGCATGACATCGATACGGATATCCTTCGGATCGATCTCCACTTCCACTTCTTCCGCCTCCGGGATCACCGCTACGGAGATCGTGGAGGTATGGATCCTGCCGCCGCTCTCGGTCTCGGGCACACGCTGCACACGATGTACACCGGATTCGTATTTCAATACGGAATAGGCACCGTTTCCCGTCACCATAAAGGTCACGTTCTTCATACCGCCGATACCGATCTCCTCGAAATCCGCCAGTTCCACCTTCCAGTTTTTGCTCTCCGCATAATGCGTATACATACGATAGATCTCGGCCGCAAACAGCGCAGCCTCGTCACCGCCCGCACCCGCGCGGATCTCCACGATAACGTTCTTATCGTCATTCGGGTCTTTCGGTAAAAGAAGGATCTTTAACTTCTCTTCCAACGCTTCCACATCCGCCTTGGCCTCGGAAAGTTCTTCTTTTAACATTTCACGCATTTCTTCGTCACTTTCCTCATCCAACATGGACAAAGAATCCTCGACGTCCTGCTTTCTTTTTTTGTATTCCCGATATGCTTCCACGATCGGAGCCAGTTCACTCTGCTCCTTCATAAGGGCACGGAACCGGTTTGCGTCCGATGCCACATCCGGCTCATTCAATAAGCCCATCAGCTCTTCGTATCTGCCGATCAAATCTTCCAATTTATCAAACATGTTTCTTTCCTCTTACTTATCACGGAATCTGTTGCAGACTGCAACATATCCCTGTTTTCTATCTTTTAACAAGCCTCGGTTCCCGTTTCTTACGCTAATATCTTCCAAGCGCCACACGGTCACGGCCCGCATAATCTTTCCTTACTTCCACATCACAAAATCCTTTTGCGATCAACATTTCTTTCACCGCTTCTCCCTGATCGTATCCGATCTCAAAATAGATCCACCCGCCTTTTACCAGATGGTTGCCGGCTTCGTCTATGATCCTCTCGTAAAAATCCAATCCGCTCTCTCCGCCATCCAGGGCCGCGATCGGATCGTAATCCTTTACTTCCGGCTCCAGCTTTGCGATCTCAGCCGTTGCGATATACGGGGGATTGCTCACAATGATATCAAACTTTTCTTTGTCCGGGAGGTCCGTAAACAGATCGGTACAAAGAAACTGCACACTATCCTCCGTCGTGGGTTTCAGTGCCTCTTCAAGCGAAACCGCAACATCGTCAAACTGCCCGTTTTCGGGATCCTTTTGTAACAGCCTTTCGGCGTTTTCGACCGCTGCCGTAAGCGCCTCCTCGGAAATGTCCGTTCCGACACCGCCGCAATGATTCGAATAGCGCATGAGGCTGATCAGAATGCAGCCGCTTCCCGTGCAAAGATCCAGGATATGCATACCGTCATGCAGCTCTTCCAGGACGCACTCCACCAAAAACTCGGTATCCTGTCTGGGAATCAGGGTCGATGGGTTTACATAAAACTCCATACCCATAAAGTTCTGCTTTCCAATAATAGCCTGTAACGGTTTCCTTGTGAGACGGATCTTTAGATAGTTTACATAATTATTATATTCTTCTTCGCTTACTTCCCGCTCCGGATGTGCGTAAAGATCCGAACGGGACGTATGGCAGACCTCTTCGAGAAAAATCGCCGCTTCCAATTTCGCCTCAGCGATCCCGCCATCCTTCAGCTTCTGTACGCCTTTTTGATAGACCTCATCATAACGCATCCTGCGTCATTCCTCCGCCATAACCGCTTCTACATCAAAATCAAAGGTTTCCTTCAAATACTGCTTCCAGTCAAATACCGCTTCCACGGACGCAATACCGACCTCGATCATGTCATCGTCGGGTTCCTTGGTCGTGAGCTTTTGCAGCATCAGTCCGGGCGCCGAAATGATCCGCACGATCAGTGCATCCGATCGACCCGCCAGACGCAAGATCTCATAAGCGATCCCTGCGATCACGGGAATGAGTGCGATGCGGATGAGCACACGCAAGAGCGGCTGATCCACCCGGATAAAGAAAAACAGGACCGCACTGATGAATACGACAAACAAGAGGAAGCTTGTGCCGCATCTGCGATGCAATCTGGTCGCACGACGCACGTTCTTTACCGTGAGCGGCAGTCCGCTTTCAATGCAGTTGATGCACTTATGCTCCGCACCGTGATACATGTATACGCGCCGAATATCCTTCATCGCGGTAATGGCCACGACGTAGATCAAAAAGATCACAATTCGGATCAATGCCTCGATGAGCGCAAGAAGGGATTCGTTTCTCACATAGCCCTTCAAAAGTTCTGACAGGAAATACGGAAGCACCACAAACAGACCGATCGCAATGGCAAAGGCAAGGATCATCGTAAGAACCTCCCACACCTTCTGGCTGTTGTTATCGCTTACCGCATCCACGGCCTTGTCCGCAGCAGTCTTCGGCGTTCCGTCATCCTCATAAAAGGAAGCGGAAAAATTCAACGACTCCATACCCAATTTGATGGAATCGACAAAAGCAAATACACCGCGGATGAACGGGATGTTGAATATCGTTCCTTCCCGTTTTACGGACTTGTATTCGCCCTTCTTTACTTCGATCTTTCCGTCGGGACGTCTGACAGCCACCGCAAAGGCGTCCTTGTTCTTCATCATGACACCTTCCAAAACGGCCTGCCCGCCGATCCCGGAATTCTTTCTCGTTCTCTTTCTTGCCATGGTTTCCTCCGTTCAAATACACGAACTTCTCTACAGAAAAAAAGAAAAAGGCTGAGATGCTCTCTCAACCTTTCACAATAAATCCAAATAAATCTACTGCACGCCGTACTTCTTGTTGAACTTATCAATACGTCCGCGAGCCTGAGCAGCCTTCTGCTGACCTGTGTAGAAGGGATGACATTTAGAACAGATCTCCACGTGGATATCTTCCTTCGTAGAACCTGTAACAAATGTATTCCCGCAGTTGCAGGTTACAGTTGCCTGATAATAATCCGGATGGATGCCTTCTCTCATTACTTTCACCTCTCTATTTAAATCTTCTAAAATGCTGTTTTTCGGTCACAACAGCCGTCAAGCGGCTGACACGACTTATAATATAACACAGTTTCACAGTCACTGCAAGGTTTTTTTAGAAAAATCTGATTTTCTGCACCGTGTTCACAAATTCCTTGTTGGATTTGGTACGTACAAACATTTCCAGGATCTTTTCCACCGCTTCCTCCGGTTTTAAGCCGTTGATGGCCTTGCGCATGATGTTGATCGCACGCAGTTCTTCTTCGTCGAGCAAAAGATCTTCTCTTCTGGTACCGGACTTCGGAATATCGATAGCCGGGAAAATGCGTCGCTCGGAAAGCTTTCTGTCCAGAACCATTTCCATGTTACCGGTTCCCTTAAACTCCTCGTAGACCACATCGTCCATCTTGCTTCCGGTCTCCACCAAAGCCGTTGCCAGGATCGTTAAACTTCCGCCCTCACGCATGTTACGCGCCGCACCGAAGAATCGCTTCGGCATATGAAGGGCTGCGGGATCCAGACCACCGGAAAGCGTGCGTCCGCTCGGCGGAACCGTAAGGTTGTAGGCTCTCGTCAAACGCGTGATGGAATCGAGGAGGATCATAACGTCTTTTTTATGCTCTACCAAACGCTTTGCGCGTTCGATCACCATTTCAGACACTCTCTTATGATGTTCCGGCAATTCATCGAAAGTAGAATAGATGACTTCCGCATTCGGTCCTTCGATCGCTTCACGGATATCGGTAACCTCCTCCGGACGCTCATCAATCAAAAGAACGATCAAGTGCATATTCGGATTGTTGGCCTTTATGGATTTTGCCACTTCCTTTAATAAGGTAGTCTTACCTGCCTTCGGCGGGGAGACGATCATACCACGCTGTCCCTTACCGACGGGGCTCATCAGATCCATGATGCGCATCGCTACGCTGCAGCCGGGCATTTCCAGCTTTAATCTCTCATCCGGGAAGACCGGTGTCATGTTTTCGAAATTGTAACGGTTTATGATCTCGGAAGGATGCAGGCCGTTTACTCTCTTTAAATAAAGAAGTGCGGAAAACTTTTCTTTTTCCGTTTTGACTCTGGTATTTCCTTCGATGATATCTCCGGTCTTTAAGTTAAACTTGCGGATCTGGCTCGGTGCCACATACACATCGTTCTCACCGGGAAGATAGTTTTCGCAGCGGATAAAACCGAAGCCGTCCGGCATAACCTCCAGAATTCCCTTTGCCAGCACGCCGCTGTCGAGTTCTTCGGATAACTTATCCGGATGGATCTTTTCTTTTTCGTCCTCTTCGAGCATCGCCTCAATGATCTCTGCCTTTTTCATGGAAGATGCTCCCTTGATCCCGCGATTTTTCGCAATCCCGCGCAGATCGACCAATGCCAATGACTCATACTGTTCTCTTGTCATAAAACACTCCTTCGCTTATGCATAGATAATAAATAACCATATACAGGGTTCTTTTTCATTTTCAACTAAATGTTTGGAAATCTTGTAAGAAATTTACAACACTGAAATATTGCAAGAAACTCTTGACGCAATCAGTATACACCAAAGAAAAACAATTTACAATCCCACTTTTTTCTATTATCATGGTTAATGGTACATCCAAATATGTAAGAAAAGAGGTTTTTTTAATGACGAACGCAGAAAAAGCATTACAACTTCATGAACAGTGGGCAGGTAAGATCGAGACCGTATCCAAGGCACCGATCAAGACCAGAGAAGATCTCGCACTCGCATATACACCGGGTGTCGCAGAGCCTTGCAAGGTGATCGCAGAAGATCCCGATGCCGCTTATAAATATACGGTAAAGCAGAACACCATCGCCGTTGTATCCGACGGAAGCGCTGTTTTGGGCCTCGGCAATATCGGTCCGGAAGCAGCTATGCCCGTTATGGAAGGTAAGGCATGTCTCTTCAAAGAATTCGGTGGCGTGAACGCCGTTCCGATCTGCCTGGACACACAGGATACCGAAGAGATCATCAAGGCCGTAACCTACCTTGCACCTTCCTTTGGCGGAATTAATCTGGAAGACATTTCCGCTCCCCGTTGTTTTGAAATCGAGCGTCGTTTGAAAGAAACCTTAAATATACCGGTCTTCCATGATGATCAGCACGGGACCGCCATCGTGGTACTCGCCGCTACCATCAATGCACTTAAGATCGTTGAAAAAGACATTGCAGACTGCAAGATCGTAGTCAACGGTTCCGGTGCCGCAGGCATCGCAATCAGCAAACTCTTACTCTCCTATGGTGCCAAGAACTTAGTCCTTTGTGACAGCAAGGGTATCATCAATAAGAACACGCCGAACATGAACGTGGCAAAGAAAGAAATGAGCGAGATCACAAATCCCGAGCAGCTTTCCGGAAAGTTAGCCGATGCTTTGGTCGGCGCCGATATCTTCGTCGGTGTTTCCGCACCGAACATGGTAACGGGCGAAATGGTTAAGACCATGAACAAGGATGCGATCCTGTTTGCCATGGCTAACCCCGTTCCCGAGATCATGCCCGATGAGGCAAAGGCCGCAGGTGCCAGGATCGTCGGCACGGGCCGCAGCGACTTCCCGAACCAGATCAACAACGTCGTTGCATTTCCGGGCATCTTCCGCGGCGCATTGGAAGGCAGAGCACCTCAGATCACCGAGGAGATGAAGTTAGCTGCCGCTAAGGCGATCGCAGGACTGGTTACCCCTGACAAACTCAACGAAGACTTCATCATGCCCGAAGCTTTCGATCCGAACGTAGCGGATGCCGTTGCAGCCGCAGTCAAGGCTTTGATCTGATCCTTTCGAGGTGAACCATGCCGAAAGAACCAATGACGTTATACAAACTGATCGTTTTGTACATGCTCGACCGATCCGGGTACCCTCTCACAAGGGCCCAGATCGACGACTGTGTACTGGAACACGAATATACCGGTTACCTGCCCTTACAGCAGGCCCTGGGTGAGTTAGAGGATGCTAACATGATCCTCATGCACCGGTATCACAACCGGACACAGGTCTCTCTCACCGACGAAGGAACGGAGACGATCCGTTTCTTTTTACAGGAAGTGCCCGAACGCATACGAAAAGAGATCGACGAGTACTTAAAAGAAAACGTCGGCGCCCTGCGTGAGGCGATCAATGTGACCGCATCTTATAAGATCAACAAAAAGGGACATTACGATGTGACCTTGACGATCAAAGAACGGGACGAAGTCCTAAGTGAGATCCGGTTAAATGTCCCGGACGAAGAAAGTGCCATCGACCTATGCGACCGATGGCAGGAAAAACACGAATCCGTATATCAAATGTTAGTGAAGGAGCTGCTGTTTTAGCCAGTCCTCCCAAGCCGCCATGCCCTCTCCGGTCTTGGCGGATACCGGGAAGATTTGGATGTT
>JAILOQ010000055.1 GCA_024690725.1 Lachnospiraceae bacterium | reverse complement strand
GCGGAATATCCTACGGATATCATTTCCAAAATGGAAAAAGAAGGTGCTTTGGTAGATGCGCTCGATTGCCTTTCTTTGGCCGAGGAAGCGGGAAGTGCAAAGGCGGTCAACATCGTTCTTTTGGGTAAACTCTCCAAGTATTTTGATTTCTCCGAGGATGACTGGATGGCATCCGTAGAGGCGTGTGTACCGCCGAAGTTTTTGGAGATCAACAAGAAAGCATTCTTATTGGGAGCGGAACATTGAGAACGGCGGAAGAGGTAAAAGCATATTTTCAAAATGATCGGTTTGCCGTGGGGCTTACAGGTGTGGAGATCATAGATGTAGCACCCGGCTATGCGAAAACTCGGCTTAAGATCGAAGAACACCATAAAAACTGCACCGGATATGTGATGGGCGGGGTATATTTTACCATGGCGGATCTGACGCTTTCGGCAGCAGCCAATCAGGACCCTAAGGAAGTTTGCGTGGCGCTTTCGGCGCAGATCGAATTCATATCCAATTGCCGGGGCGGCGTGATCTACGGAGAATCCAGAGTGCAAAGAAAGGGTACCAAGATCACGTTTGTGGAAACCAGGATCTTTGATGAAGAAAACACCCTGTTGGCGTTTATCAGCTCCAATAGTTATAACGTAGCGGAAAAACGGGACGGTTGAGGCCTTGCGGGCTCCTGTTTCGTTGACAACCCCGGGAATTCTTCATAAAATAATACTGTTGAGCGCGGAGATGAGATTCCGTGCGCAGAAAGGAAACAAAAATGGCAGATAAAAAGTTGGTAGAGCAGATCACCTCAATGGAAGAGGATTTTGCACAGTGGTATACGGATGTCGTAAAGAAAGCAGAGCTTATGGATTACACTTCCGTAAAGGGATGCATGGTATTTAAGCCTGCCGGTTATGCGATCTGGGAACTGATCCAGAGACAGCTTGACGATCGGTTTAAGGCCGTCGGCGTGGAAAACGTATATCTTCCCATGTTCATTCCGGAAAGCCTTTTGCAGAAGGAAAAGGATCATGTGGAAGGTTTTGCCCCCGAGGTAGCGTGGGTAACACACGGCGGGTTACAGCCGTTACAGGAAAGAATGTGTGTCCGTCCCACATCCGAAACGCTGTTCTGCGATTTTTATAAGAATGATATTCAGTCCTACAGAGATCTGCCGAAGGTATATAACCAATGGTGTTCCGTTGTCCGCTGGGAAAAGGAAACAAGACCGTTCCTTCGTTCCCGTGAGTTTTTGTGGCAGGAAGGACATACCGCGCATGCCACGGCCGAGGAAGCGGAAGAGCGTACCATTCAGATGTTAAACGTATATGCGGACTTTTGCGAAGAAGTCCTTGCGATCCCCGTGATCAAAGGAAAGAAAACGGACAAAGAAAAGTTTGCGGGTGCGGAAAGTACCTATACGATCGAAGCGCTGATGCATGACGGAAAGGCATTACAGAGCGGTACCAGTCACAACTTCGGTGACGGTTTTGCGAAAGCCTTCGGCATTCAGTATACGGACAAAGACAATACCTTAAAATATGTACATCAGACATCCTGGGGTATGACCACACGTCTGATCGGTGCCGTGATCATGGTGCACGGTGACAATTCCGGTCTGGTCCTGCCTCCAAGAGTGTCGCCCACACAGGTTTGCGTCATTCCGATCCAGCAGAGAAAAGAAGGTGTGCTGGATAAGGCATATGAACTTAAGGATCAGTTGGTGAAGGCCGGCCTTCGCTGCAAGGCAGACGATACCGATAAGAGTCCCGGATGGAAATTTTCCGAATGCGAGATGCGCGGAATTCCGGTACGTGTCGAGATCGGACCGAAGGATATCGAAGCCGGACAGTGTGTACTGGTGCGCCGCGACAACGGCGAGAAGCTCACGGTTTCTTTGGACAATGTAACGGAAGAAGTGACAAAGCTTCTTGATACGATGCAAAAAGAGATGCTGGAGCGCGCAAGAGCACATCGCGATTCCCATACCTATGAAGCAAAGAACATGGATGAATTCGTAAAGCTCTTTACGGAAAAGGCCGGTTTTGTTAAGGCCATGTGGTGTGGCTGTCAGGAATGCGAAGATGAGATCAAGGAAAAGCTTGCGGTGACCAGTCGTTGTATGCCGTTTGAGCAGGAAGATCTTTCCGCTACCTGTGTATGTTGC
>JAILOQ010000043.1 GCA_024690725.1 Lachnospiraceae bacterium | reverse complement strand
GGCTCCGGTGTCCAGAATGCGGTAGCTACAGGAAGCTTCGGCATCGGCTTTTTCACCTTCTTACAATTTACATCGTTGATGATGAGACGGAAACGATTGCCGAGATCGATCAGGGAAACGGCAATACCCTTGCCCTCTTTGGATGTAAATACAAGTCTTGCGGGATCTTCTCTGTTTCCCATGCTAAGCGGGTTGCACTTGATGCTGATCGGACCGTCTGCGATCGAAGGGCAGATCTCAAGCATGTGTGCCTCCAAAATACCTTCTTCTCCTTTTATGAGATTATAGGTATAATCCTCCATCATGGATGTTCCCTTTGCATCCTTCTTATTCTGCGTCATGATCTTCATGAGTCTTACCATAGCGGCAACCTTCCAGTCACCTTCCGCACCGAAACCATAGCCCTTTTCCATCAGTCTCTGGATCGCAAGACCGGGGAGCTGCTTCAATCCGCCGAGGTCACCGAAGTGCGTAACGATCGCCTGGTAATTCTTTGCTTCCAAAAATCTCTCGAAACCGATCTCGATGCCGGCCTGTACAGCTACGTGGCGTCTGAATTCCGCCTCGTCTCTTCCCTCTAAGAGGATGTTGTATTTATCATAGTATTCATCAACCAGGCAGTTGATATCACTCTCGCTTACGGACGCAACGCAATCTGCGATCTCGTTAACCGGATAGGTATCCACCTCCCAACCGAACTTGATCTGTGCCTCTACCTTATCACCCTCGGTAACGGCAACATTGCGCATATTATCAGCCACACGCATAACACGGATATGACGGCTCTCTACCACACCGATCGCTGTGCACATCCAGGAAGCGATCTTGTTCATAACAACCGGATCCGTATAATGTCCAACAACTACCTTGCGCTCGATCCGCATACGGGATACGATGTGTCCGTACTCTCTGTCACCGTGTGCCGACTGATTCTCATTCATAAAATCCATATCTATCGTGTCATAAGGAATCTCCTCATTGAACTGCGTATGAAGATGAAGAAGGGGTTTCTGATATTCCTGAAGACCCATGATCCAGGATTTTGCGGGAGAGAAGGTATGCATCCATGTGATGACACCTGCACATTCCTCATCCTGATTTGCCTCATTAAAGGTCTTGCGGATCAATTCATTTGTGATCAACGTGGGCTTCCACACGATCTCATAAGGAAGCACACCCGAAGCGTTCAACTTTTCAACAATAATCTTGGAATGCTCTGCTACGTTTCTTAAGCATTCATCCCCGTACAAGTCCTGTGATCCGGTACAAAACCAGAATTTGTAATTTTTCTTCTTCATCATTTTTCTTTCCTCCTTGGTGGTATAAAGTTGTATGGTTGTATGTTTTTATGCTACAAAATCACTTTACAGATTAAATCCTTTCACGCGCTCGGTAAAGTGAATTTTTACCTAAAATGTTGTATTTTTCTAAGACATTTGATTCTTTCCAACTTGTCTTTAAGTTGTTATGTTTTTTATTATATCAAATTAAATATTTCTGTTTCATAACGATCGGATATAAAATAAACGAGAATACGCCTGCCGAGAACCAGCTTGTGGCATCTCCCGCAACCGCCAGGTTAAAGCTGCCGATCCGGATGGAGGCATACGCCGTCACGAGTCTCGCGATCAATCCCGGACAGATCGTGGAAATATAGGCATACCCATCATCATAAACATGATGGTTCCGGTCGAACCGACCGCAGCAAGCGCTCCCGGACTTACATACCTTCCGACGATGATCGTATCGACCATGTTGTAAAACTGCCGGAAGATAAATCCGAGAAAGATTGGGACTATGAACTTCAGTAAAAGGACGATCGGACGTCCCCTCTTCTTTACAATTGCGGCAATTTATTGTATTTTGAGTTTGCAAAACATGTAATTCGCAAAGGAGCGCACCATGTTATTTTCCATCGCAGTCATTCTTTTATCCGGTCTGTTCTTCGGCAGTATCTGCAAAAAGATCAAATTCCCGAGTTTGTTCGGCATGATCATCGCAGGTGTCCTCATCGGCCCCTACTGCGCAAACCTGATCGATCCTTCCATTTTGAATATTTCCGCCGACATCCGGCGCATCGCGCTCATCATCATTTTGATCCGCGCGGGACTGAAACTGGATCTTTCGGATTTAAAGAAGGTGGGAAGACCGGCCGTTTTGATGTGCTTCCTGCCGGCTTGTTTTGAGATCGTTGGCATGGTTCTTTTGGCTCCCGCGATCCTCGGAATGAATCGCTTGGACGCAGCCATTTTGGGTGCTGTGATCGGTGCCGTTTCTCCGGCCGTCGTCGTGCCGCGCATGATCAAGCTGATCGATGA
>JAILOQ010000041.1 GCA_024690725.1 Lachnospiraceae bacterium | reverse complement strand
GCAGAGGGTCACAGGTT
This sequence comes from Lachnospiraceae bacterium, assembly GCA_024690725.1. Classification (GTDB taxonomy): domain Bacteria; phylum Bacillota; class Clostridia; order Lachnospirales; family Lachnospiraceae; genus UBA2882. Next base: position 18,251 of record JAILOQ010000041.1, on the reverse strand, counting down.
CGAGCCCTGTAGGCCCCACTTAATTAAATAATTATTATGGATGGATTCCCGAGTGGCCAAAGGGGACAGACTGTAAATCTGCTGCAAATTGCTTCGGTGGTTCGAATCCACCTCCATCCATTCGGCGAAAGCCGCTGCTAAATGCCGCGGGGTGGAGCAGTCGGAAGCTCGTCGGGCTCATAACCCGAAGGTCACAGGTTCAAGTCCTGTCCCCGCTACTAGGGGTTTGAGCGTAAAGCTCTTATTTGCCCGGCCCAGATAGCTCAGTTGGTAGAGCAGAGGACTGAAAATCCTCGTGTCGCTGGTTCGATTCCGGCTCTGGGCACGAGAAAAGAAATGCAACAAGCATTTCTTTTTTTATTGCCAACTTTCTTAAAATATGATAAATTTTTCGACCAGATGTTGAAAAAAGCAAAGAATTGATTATACTTAAGGTAGTAGTTATGTAAATAGTGAAAGGGGTAGGGAGATGAAAATTAGTAAGAAACTTGTATCTGTTTTATTACTGACATCTATGGTTTTTGCTTTGACGGCGTGCAGTCCGCAGGATGTATTCACTGCAAAGACGACTCATTCGGTTGTGGTTTCCGAAACAAATCAGGTAGCATTCGAGGTGGAATTGAATGCGAATGAGGAAGAAGGCTATGCATGGTACGGATATACGACGACCGGGGGATTCGATCAGGAAGATTATGATGTGCAGGATGGTTTCTTTAACCATACACTGACGGAGCATTATAAGTATATCATTCGTACGGATGATAAGATTCAGTACTACTTGATCCTTGTGAAGAATAAGAACCTGGATACCGCGAAAGTTTATCCTTACGAGATCAAGCTGAAAGACGGTGCGACCGATATTACGGAAGGTGCACCATTCAACATCGCGGAGAATATGAAGCTTTACAAAGCTGTATCCAACGATGTTCCAATGGATAAGTAAGACGATCATTAAGAAGGAATGCCCTCTTTGTCGATAATGATAAAGAGGGTATTTTTTTAGTGCAGAGCCCTTCTTTTCTGTGGTATAATAAAGGGTAATATTTTGGGGTATTGTCATGAAAAATCCGAAGCATGTAAACAGACTCCTTGCCCGTTATGGTGGGGACATTTTGAAATCCGAATCGTACTTGAAGAATAAGGGATTTGTCCAGCACGGTAATGTGTCCGTATATCGGCATTGCATCAATGTTGCACAGATGAGTCTTAGGATCGGTCGGCGTCTGCCGGTAGCCGTTTCGGAGAGGGAAATGGTGCGAGGCGCGTTGCTTCATGATTATTTTCTTTATGACTGGCACGGCAAGAAGGTTGGCTTGAATGAGATCCTGCATTTTTATAAAATGCATGGGTTTACACATCCAAAAGAAGCGGCTAAAAATGCCGAGCGAGATTTTCGGATCACCCCGCTGGAAAGAGAGATCATATTGAAACACATGTGGCCGCTGACGATCCTTGATATGCCGACATGCAGGGAGGCATGGATCGTTACCGCAGCGGATAAGTATGTATCGTTTTTGGAGACGATCCATGTGTTAAAGGGCGATTTATAATGGGACGCATATTTTATTTGATGGGTAAGAGTTCTTCCGGAAAAGACACGATCTACCGGGAACTCTTGAAGGATAGTGAACTTTCACTTTCACCGGTTCTTTTGTACACCACCCGCCCGATCCGGGTCGGGGAAAAAGAAGGTGTGGAGTATCATTTCATCACCGATGAAAAGGTAGAAGAGCTGAAGCGGCAGGGAAAAGTGGTTGAGCTTCGGGAGTATCATACTTTTCATGGGATATGGAAGTATTTGACCGTAGACGACGGTTCTTTTTCCGAGAAGGATGATCTGCTTATGATCGGAACACCGGAGTCTTATGTGAAGAGCCGGGATTACTTTGGCGCAGACAGGGTTTGTCCCATTATGATCGATCTTGATGATGGGGAGCGTCTTATGCGGGCACTGAACCGCGAAATGGCGCAGGAAATGCCGCGGTATCAGGAAATGTGCAGACGGTTTTTGGCCGATGAAGAAGATTTTTCCGAAGAAAAGCAAAAAGAGGCCGGTATCACAAGACGGTTTTATAACGGAGATCTGCAGGTTTGTCTGGATGAGATAAAGGCATATGTTCGCGAGAAGAGGTAGCCTATGGATATCAAAGTAGACGCTACGGCGCCGGTTGCGCAGACCACGCAGGTTCAGCAGCAACAGGTTTCCGACGGTACATTTAAGTTCATATTGGCGAGCAATATCGAAGAGCAGGATCTTCAGGTGCGTCTGTCGCAGATGATGGAGGAGATCACCCAGCAGGGCAATCGCATCACGAAGAAGATGGATGTGCGGGATATGAAGCGGTATCGCACCCTTGTAAAGGACTTTATGAATGAGGTCGTGAGTCGGTCGCATAAGTTTTCCAGGGAGAATTTTTTGGATCGGAAGGGGCGTCACAGGGTATACGGGATCATCCGCCAGGTCGACGATACACTCGATGAGCTGGCGAGGGAATTAATGAAAGACGAAAAGGATCACCTTTCGATCTTGGCAAAAGTCGGCGAAATTCGGGGATTGTTATTGGATATATTTACCTAAGGAGAAGCGTATGAAGTTTCAGGAGATTATCGGGCAGGAAGCCATTGTAGAACATTTGCAAAGAGCGATCGATGGTGACAGAGTCAGTCACGCATATATATTGGTCGGTGAGCGAAGTGCCGGTAAGGAATTTATCGCAAATGTCTTCGCAAAAGCTCTGCAATGTGAAGATTATAAGGACGGCGAACCTTGTTGTAAGTGTCATTCCTGTGGGCAGGCCGACAGCGGGAATCAGCCGGATATCATTAAGTTACAGCATGAGAAGCCGAATACCATCGGTGTGGATGACGTGCGCAAGCTGATCGGTGATGTTGCGGTGAAGCCGTATAGCAGCAAATGGAAGGTGTACATCGTAAACGAGGCCGAGAAGATGACGGTGCAGGCGCAAAACGCCCTGTTGAAAACGCTCGAAGAGCCGCCGGCCTATGTTGTGATCCTGCTTCTTGCGACGAATCTGGAGACCTTACTTCCCACGATCCAGAGCCGTTGCGTGATCCTGAATATGAAGCCCGTGAAGGACGACCTGGTCAAAGAATATCTGATGAAGGAGATTCAGGTACCGGAATACAAGGCAGAAGTGTGTGCGGCTTTTGCGCGGGGGAATCTCGGAAGGGCCAAAGCACTTGCTTCGAGTGAGGAATTTGACAATATCAAGACAGATGCGGTAGGCTTATTAAAGCATATTCGCGATATGGAGATCAGTGAGATCGTTGCCAGCATTAAGAAGATTTCGGAATATCAGTTTGATATCAATGATTATCTGGATATTCTTTCGGTGTGGTATCGGGACGTTCTTTTGTTCAAGGCGACCAACGATGTAAATCACCTGATCTTTCGGGATGAGATTCAGTATATTATGAAGACCTCCGACGAAAGCTCTTATGAGGGCATCGAAACCATTCTGGATGCGCTCGAAAAAGCAAAAGCCCGCTTAAAGGCCAACGTCAATTTCGATCTGACGATGGAGCTTTTATTGCTGGCAATTAAGGAGAATTAAAGCATGACAAAGATAGTAGGTGTTCGTTTTCGGACAGCCGGCAAGATTTATTATTTTGATCCGTTGGATTTTGAGATCAAAAAGGGCGACCACGTTATTGTGGATACGGCCAGAGGTATGGAGTACGGAACCGCAGTCAGCGGGATCAAGGAACTGGAAGATGATAAGATCTCACAGCCGTTAAAGCCGGTAAAGCGGATCGCAACGGACAAGGACGACAAAGTTCAGATACAAAACGCGGAAAAAGAAAAGGAAGCATATAAGATCTGTTTGGAAAAGATCAAGGCACGCAACCTTGATATGAAATTGATCGATGCGGAGTATACGTTTGACAACAATAAGATCCTGTTTTATTTTACCGCTGACGGAAGAGTGGATTTCAGAGAGCTCGTAAAGGATCTGGCAGGGGTATTTCGGACCAGGATCGAGTTGCGCCAGGTCGGTGTCAGAGATGAGGCAAAGATTTTGGGCGGCATCGGTATTTGCGGGCGTCCGCTTTGTTGTCATACGTTCTTAAGTGAGTTTGCACCGGTTTCCATTAAGATGGCAAAGGAGCAGAATCTGTCCTTAAATCCCACAAAGATTTCCGGTGTTTGCGGGCGTTTGATGTGTTGTCTGAAAAACGAAGAGGACGCATATGAAGAGTTGAACCGCCATATGCCGAACATGGGTGAGACCGTGACGTTGCCCGACGGACGTAAGGGGAATGTCTACAATATGAACGTGCTTCGCCAGACCGTGAAGGTTGTTGTGGAGTTGGATGACGATACGAAGGAGATCGAAGAATATTCCGTGGATGACATCCGGTTCCGCAGACGGCATTTTAAGAATCGGAATAATGACGAAGAAGAAAGCAGTGAATTAAAAGAACTGGAAGATAAACCCGGCGATTCCGTTTTGGACGGGGAGGACGACGGAGAGGCAAAGCCTAAGAATCGTGAGCACCGTGGCAAGAATCGTGAGAACCGGGAAGGTCGCGGAAACGGCGAGAACCGTGGCGGTCGCAGGCGCGAAGGTCGCGGAAACGGCGAGAATCGAGGAAACGGCGAAGGTCGTGGAAACGGTGAAAACCGCGGCGGGAAGAAAGATACGCAAGGCGGCGGCAAGAACCGGGAAAACCGCGGCGGAGGACAGGATGAAAGAAATCCTAAGAAAAAACGAACGAATAGATGATTTGGGAAGAAAAGGCTATCGGATCATTCAAGATCCGCAAGCCTTTTGTTTCGGTATAGATGCCGTTCTTTTAACAGGATTTGCGAAAGTCAAAAAGGGAGCGGAAGTACTGGATCTGGGCACGGGAACGGGCATTATTCCGATCCTTTTGGAGGCAAAGACAGAGGCTTCACATTTTTGCGCCCTTGAGATCCAGGAAGAAAGTGCGGATATGGCAAGGCGCAGCGTGGCGTTAAACGGGCTGGAAGCAAAGATCGAGGTTGTGACCGGAGATTTAAAAGAGGCTTCCGGCATTTTTTCGAAAAACCGCTTTGATGTCGTGACCTGTAATCCACCTTATATGATCGGAAATCACGGACTTGCGAGCGACAATTCCAGAAAGCAGATCGCGCGCCATGAGGTTCTTTGCACATTTGAAGACGTGGCAAGAGAGGCGGCGGCTTGTTTGAAGCCGGGCGGGACGTTTTATCTGGTGCACAGACCGTTTCGTCTCCCGGATATTTTTGAGAGTCTTCGCGCACACGGACTTGAACCGAAGCGGATGAAGCTGGTGCAGCCCTATGTGGACAAGGAACCGAACCTGGTCCTTTTGGAAGCGGCAAAGGGCGGGAAACCGAGGCTTAGCGTGGAAGCGGCGCTGATCGTATATAACGATGACGGCACGTATACGGATGAGATTTATGATATTTATAAGCCCGCGGAATATGACGACCGAAGCAGGAATGCGTCCGATGGCGGAAAGGAGGAGTCGTGAGCGGAATGTTGTATTTGTGTGCGACTCCCATCGGGAATCTGAAGGATATGTCGCCACGGATCGTTGAGACGTTGCAGGCGGTGGATCTGATCGCGGCGGAGGATACGAGAAACAGTATAAAACTGTTGAATCACTTTGCGATAGATACGCCGATGACCAGCTATCACGAGTTTAACAAGGTGGAAAAGGCGGAGGAACTGGTGCAGAAGCTTTTGGCCGGGAAGGATATCGCGCTGATCACGGATGCGGGAACACCAGCGATCTCGGATCCCGGTGAGGTGCTTGTGGCTAAGTGTATGGAAGCGGGTGTCCGTGTGACGAGTCTGCCGGGACCGGTTGCGTGTATCACGGCACTGACCCTGTCCGGACTTCCCACGAGGCGGTTTTGTTTCGAGGCTTTTTTGCCCGTGGAGAATAAAAAAGAGTTACGCCCGATCTTAGAGGAATTAAAGACCGAAAGCAGAACGATCATCCTGTATGAAGCACCGCACAGATTAAAGAGCACCTTGCAGCTTTTATATGAAACACTCGGACAAAGAAGGATCACACTCTGCAGAGAGTTGACAAAGAAATTCGAGGAAGTGCTTCCGATGACACTCCGGGATGCGATCGCGTATTACGAGACGGAGGAGCCGCGCGGAGAATACGTGCTGGTCGTTGAGGGCAAGAGCTTTACCGAACAAAAGAAGGAAGCCGAGAGCAAGTGGCAGGAAATGTCCATAGAGGAACACATGGCGCTGTATGAAGGAAAAGGGATGGACCGAAAGGAAGCCATGAAGCAGGTTGCGCATGACCGTGGCGTCGGAAAGCGGGATATTTATAATTATCTTTTGAAAAACGGTTGACAAACGAAAGTGTAAATACTATATTTTGAATGACAGACACAAAAAAACAACAATATAAAGGAGATCGTGTATGTTAGATAGGGTTAAGGAAATCATTGCGGAGCAATTAAACGTAGATGTGGATTCGATCACCGCAGATACTTCTTTTAAAGATGATCTGGGCGCGGATTCTTTGGATTTATTTGAATTGGTCATGGCTTTTGAAGAGGAGTACGGAGTTGAGATTCCCGCAGAGGAATTGGAAAATGTTACGACTGTCGGAGCCGTTATTGAATATATGAAGAAAAAAGGCGTTGAATAAGTCTTTTTGGAATGCATATAAAAGGCCTGCTACGGTTCGTGGCAGGTCTTAATTTTGTTATGGGAGGAAAAGAATGAAAAAGGAAGATATCAGGATTCAGGGAGTGATCATGCACATTCTGGATTCCACGGTCGGGATGCCGGTATTAAGCGACAGAGAATTGGAGTTTGGATCCGATCTTGCGGAATTTTTGCGGGAACATATTTACCGCGTGGTTTCGGGCGATGATTGCAAGAAGTGTTATTTTCACCAAAAAGAGTCGGATGTATATCATATGCTTGAGCAGTACAGCGAAGATGTTTTTGTGGAGATGAGCCGGGATCTGGCAAATAACCTTTATCAGATTATGAATTCCAATGTGGATATTCCGTCTGCGGATCTTTTGGTCGTGCGCTTTACCGAGAGGCAGCATCCGTATCTGGCAATCTTAAAGATGAACTATAAGGAGTCTTTTACGCATCGGTCGAAGAAGGCGGAGGACGGAAACACGAATGAATTGATCCGCTACAAGACCATTCTCCCTACGGAGAAGCAACGGATCCAGGAGGCAGCCGTTGTGGATCTGAAAGATCTGAGCGTGCTTGCGATCGAAAAGCCCTATCCGGTGAACGGAGAAAGAACGGATTATTTTACCTTCCTGTTTTTGAAGTGTTCGAGCGAGCGATCATCGAAGGATAAGCTGAACATCGTGACAAAGGCCGTGGAGCGGGTGCAGAATGCACATTACGATGAAAACAAGCAGTATGAAAAGAACATGGAAGCAAAGAACATCATCTACCAAGAGCTGGAGGAAAAGGGTGGATTCTCCGTGGCGCAGATCGGAGAGAAGATCTTTAAGGACGAGCCGGAGTTAAAAGAACAGTTCCGGGAGAAGATGATCGCAAAGGATATCATCCGCGAAGAAGTCATGCCGCAGGATGAGAAGACGTTCAAGAAATATGAGACGCAGGTGATCCGTACCGATTCCGGGATCGAGATCAAGATTCCGATGAAGGAATACAACGATCCGGCCAGTGTGGAGTTTGTGACGGAAGATGATGGGACCACATCGGTATTGATAAAAAACATAGGAAGGCTCCAGGCACGAATTTAGTCTTGTTTTTTACAGATGTGTGAGGGATAAAATCGCCTCACAAGTTGACATAAATGTTCTGCTATGATAGTCTAAAGAGTGAGTTAGTCTATAATTCCATAGAATGAAACAGAAACAGGAGGCTTTTTGAGTCATGAAAAGCAGAGGACCTTATTATATTACGACAGCGATCGCCTATACATCGGGCAAGCCGCATATCGGAAACAGTTATGAGATCGTTCTTGCGGATTCCATTGCAAGATTTAAAAGAAAAGACGGCTATGATGTTTTTTTCCAGACGGGAACCGACGAACATGGGCAGAAGATTGAATTAAAGTCCCAGGAAGCCGGCGTTTCACCGAAAGAATTTGTGGACACCGTAGCGGGACAGATCCGGGAGATCTGTGACAGTTTGAATACTTCTTATGACAAGTTTATCCGTACCACGGATGATTATCACGAGAAGCAGGTACAAAAGATCTTCAAGCGCCTTTATGACCAGGGCGATATCTATAAGGGTGCATACGAGGGCATGTACTGTACTCCCTGTGAGTCTTTCTGGACATCGTCACAGCTCGTGGACGGAAAGTGTCCGGATTGCGGCAGAGAAGTAAAGCCTGCAAGGGAAGAAGCATATTTCTTTAAGATGAGTAAGTATGCGGATCGTTTGATCGAGCATATCAATACACATCCGGAGTTTATCCAGCCGGTGAGCAGAAAGAACGAGATGATGAACAACTTTCTTTTACCCGGTCTTCAGGATCTGTGTGTTTCCAGAACGTCCTTTAAGTGGGGCATTCCGGTAGATTTTGATGATAAGCATGTGGTATACGTATGGCTGGATGCATTGACCAACTATATCACCGGTATCGGATATGATGCGGAAGGAAACAGTTCGGAGCAGTATAAGAAGCTTTGGCCGGCAGATCTTCATCTGATCGGAAAGGATATCATCCGTTTCCATACGATTTACTGGCCGATCTTTTTGATGGCGCTCGGTGAGCCGCTTCCGAAGCAGGTATTCGGTCATCCGTGGTTGTTGCAGGGTGATGGCAAGATGAGTAAATCCAAGGGCAATGTGATCTATGCATCGGATCTGATCGATTTCTTCGGCGTGGATGCCGTGCGGTATTTTGTGCTTCACGAGATGCCGTTTGAAAACGACGGTGTGATCACCTGGGATCTGATGGTGGAGCGTCTGAATTCGGACCTTGCCAATGTGTTGGGGAATCTCGTAAACCGTACCATCTCCATGAGCAACAAATATTTCGGCGGCGTGGTCTGCAATAAGAACGATGACGGCGGACAGGCGGAGATCGATGCGGATGTAAAGAGTATTGTTACATCCACCTATGACCGTGTGGAAAAGAAAATGGAAACGCTTCGCGTAGCGGATGCGATCAGTGAGATCTTTGTGACGTTAAAGCGTCTGAACAAATATATCGATGAGACGGAGCCCTGGGTTTTGGCAAAAGACGAAGCAAAGAAGGATCGTCTGGCTACCGTGTTATATAACCTGACGGAAGGTATCACCATGATGGCTTCCCTTTTGGAGCCGTATATGCCCGAGACCGCGGAGAAGATCGCAAAGCAGTTTAATGTTGCGCTTCGTGATTTTGATACACTTACCGAGTTTGGTCTGTATCCTTCGGATAATAAAGTGACGTCTGCTCCGGAGATCTTGTTCCAAAGACAGGATATCAAGGAAGTGACGGAACGTGCGGATGCCATGTTTGAGGCAAGAAAAGCCGAAGCCGCGAAGGCAGCAGGCGGAGATGACCTTGAAGAGGGCATCGATATCGAGAAAAAGCCCGAGATCACATATGATGATTTTGCAAAGCTCCAGTTCAGAGTCGGAAAGATCATCAAATGTGAAGAGGTACCGAAGTCCAAGAAACTGCTCTGTTCCCAGGTGCAGATCGGCAGCGAAGTAAAGCAGATCGTATCCGGTATCAAGCAGCATTACAGTGCCGAAGAGATGGTCGGAAAGCGGGTTTGCGTGCTGACGAATTTAAAACCTGCAACCCTGGCGGGTGTGGTTTCCGAGGGTATGCTTTTATGCGCAGAGGACGCGGATGGAAATCTGGCCTTGGTCGGCCCGGAAAAAGAAATGCCGGCAGGAGCCGAGATCTGTTGATCTACGGGACGTGCCGAAGAGAAATTAGAGGATGATTATGAAAAAATTAAGAACTATGTTGGTCGCAGTCTTGGTGCTGGTTGCAGCCCTTCTTTTACCCGGTGTGGATGTGTATGCGTCTCCCGTGGAAGGTACGGTCATCGCACTCGGCGAAGATCTGGATGCCACACAACGCGCTACCGTGTTGGGCCTTATGGGTGTGACCGAAGAGGAATTGGCAAATTATAAGGTCATTACGATCACAAACGAACAGGAGCATCAGTATCTGGATTCTTATATCGATTCTTCCGTGATCGGAACCAGAGCATTGAGCAGTGTTATGGTGTCTCCGGCCGAAGCCGGACACGGTGTGGTTGTAACGACACAGAATATCAACTATTGTACGACCGGAATGTATCGGAACGCACTTCTTACGGCAGGCGTGGAAGATGCGGATATTTTGGTGGTCGGACCTTCTTCCATTTCCGGAACCAGCGGTTTGATCGGTGCGATCAAGGCGTATGAGGAAAGCAGTGGCGAGACGGTTTCCGAAGAGACGTTGGATACCGCATTGAATGAGATGGTCACCACCGGTGCGATCGTGGAAAAGAGCGCAAACAGCGAAGAGGTGGAAGCATTGATCGCTTACATTAAAGCAAAGCTGGCAGCCGGTGAGTTAGAGGATGAAGATGATATTCGTAAAGCGATCGACGAAGGCGAGCAGAAGTTCGGTGTAAGTGTAACGGATGACGAAGCACAGCAGATCGTGGACTTTATGATGAAGATCAAGAAGCTCGGATTGGATCCGAATATGCTTTTGGATCAGGCAGCGGACCTTTATGATCAGTTTGGTGACGAGCTTTTGGTCAAGGCGCAGGACGAGAACTTCTTAGGCGGTCTCGGAAGTGTGTTTGACGGTGCAAAGAAAGCGATCGCCGGATTTTTTGCAAAACTATTCGGAAGTAATTAAGGACAGAAAAATGGAACTGGAAAGCAAGGATGTTGAGATCCGATCGATCACGGCCGAAGAATGGGAAGATGCCATGAGTGTTGCATGGCGGACATTTTTACGGTTCGAGGCGGAAGACTATACACAGGAAGGGATTGAGAGTTTTCGTGAATTCATCACAAATCCCGGGATCCACAAGATGTTTCTGGTGGGTGAATATATTGTGTATGCGGCTTTTTACAAGGGGGAAATGATCGGCATCATCTCTTTGCGCAACCAATGTCATATTTCGCTTCTGTTCGTGGAAGCAAAGTATCATTTAAACGGTGTCGGAAGGCGCCTGATGGAAGCGATGAAGGGTTACGAGGAGCATAGGAAAGGCCGGAAGCTTACGGTGAATTCATCTCCTTATGCGGTTGGATTCTATCACAAGATCGGGTTCGTAGATACGGATCTTGAGCAGCAAAAAGACGGGATCCGATATACTCCTATGGTCTGGGAGTGGTAAAGATTTGTTGTGTCTTATGGGGGATAATGTATGGCAACAATGGACTACATCAGCAGTAAGAATATTGTTCTTTTGACGGAAGATCTGTTAAAGCTGATAGATGCCCGTTTGGTGAAGCACGGCCTGAAGGTGGGGTACGTGTTTTATCGTCTTTTGGAAAAAAAGGGTGGTTATGAGAAGTTTGAACTTGCGGAGTGGGCTACGCTTGGCACACTTCATGATATCGGTGCGTTCGAAACGGAAAACACCAAGGACTTCAAAAAATACGAATTGAAGAATGTGCGTCCGCATTCCATCTACGGATTCTTATTTTTGAAGAATCTTTCTCCTTTTGGGGATCGCGCGAAAACACTCTTGTACCATCACATCGACTATAAGAAAATGGAAGGTCTGGATTACGCATATCGGACAGAGGCGGAATATCTGGCCTTTGCGGAAGCGTTTGATGTGTATCGTGATATGCTGGAGGATCGTTTTTCGCTGGATCTGATGAAACAGCATGTCGGCACTCGTTATAGCCCGGAAGCATTCAAACATTTTATGGAATTGGAAGAAACGGAACACATATCGGAAAAGATTGATGATGGGTCGTTTTACGATGAACTGGATCATATTTTGAACTATGTCATGTTCACCAATGAGGAAAAAGAAAATTATCTTCGCCTTTTGATGTATTGTATGGGTTTTGCATCGAAGACAAAGGTTGTGGATTCGGTTACAAGTATTTTTGTATGTGACGAACTTGCGGAACGATTGGGATTTGACAAAGACGAAAAGGAGAAACTGTATTACGGTGCGCTCCTTCATGATATCGGAATGTTGGCAATTCCCCGCGACATCATAGAATCCGCGAGAAAACTGACACCGGAAGAATTCGACATGATGAAGTCGCATGTACAGCTTTCCGAGGATATTTTGGCAAATCGAATGGATGAGGAATGCTTAAAGATCGCAGTGGCACATCATGAGAGACTTGATGGCAGCGGATATCCCCGCGGCATGTACGAAGGGGAACTGAATCAGTCGCAGAAGGTGTTGCAGGTGGCGGATATCGTCACGGGTCTTACCGGTGAGCGTCCGCATAAGGCTCCGTGCACCAAGGAACAGACGATAGAGATTTTGCGGAAAGAAGAAAAAGGCGGGCGAATTTCAAAAGAAGTTACGGACACGTTGATCTTAAGTTATGATGAGATCATGAGAAAAGCAAAGATGGAGTCGGAAGAGAGTCTGACGTTATATAAAAAAATGAGCAAACAGTTTGAATCTGTAAAAGCAAAACTGTAATTTGGAAGCCGTAAAGTATGTAAGGGGAGTTATGTGGGAGAGTAGGCCATGAGTAGAATGGACAGTGACGAGGTGAAAAAGAATACAGCAAATACGAAAAGTATTCGGCTCCAGACATTGGTGATCATAGCGGTGGCAGTGTTCATTTTGTACACACTGATCGTACTGGTCGTATTTTCCAACAACATGTCAAAGGCGAACGGAGATCTTGCGGATAAAGTGTTCGATGCGCAAGTGGAACTGTATCTCGCGAAGGCTACCGGGCAGTTGGGCGGCTGGAGATCGGCTTCGATCGGTGAGACACAGTTGCTCAGGGAAAATGAAGGGCATGCGGATCTGAACGAATTACTGGCACATTATGTTGAGACATCGCAGGCTGTTGCAGCGGCTATTTTGGATGTAAACGGTCAGGGAACGACAACGGACGGGGAGAGCATTGATATTTCCGGTGTTAAGGGAGTGCAAGAACTTCCTGCGGGAAATTGCGGAATGTTTGTGACGAAGCCGGGATGTGTGACGGCGATCTCTGCGTTGGGAACCGGAGAAGAAAAAACCGGCTACCTTTATCTGGAATACAGTCTGGCTGTGTTCCGGGACGAAGTGTTTGCGAATGCGGAACGTGATTATTGGTGCGTGATTTTGGATGAAGAGGGAACCATTCTTTATTCCAGTAACCCTACAAAACGTAATTATATAAATCAAGGGGATGATTTCTTTAATACCCTGAAGGCAGCGGATCGCGATCAAGGTGTAATGATCATCAAAGATCTTATGAATACGGATTCCGGAAAAGCCGTCATGGAATTGAACGGGGATGAGCGGATTCTTTATTACAATTCTTCGAAGATGGGTCAGACATGGTCTGTCATCATGGGCGTGGTCGATTCCTCGTATAAAGCGGTTTTGGCTCCGGCTGAGGGGAATGTGCGCAATCTCGCGGGATTCATGGTATTCGGATTGCTCATGTTTGTCGGTTCTCTGGCATACGGATATATTAAGGACAGCGACGTAGGTAAGAAGAAGAGCGAGGGCTTGCAGCATTTGGCTGAGACGGATCAGTTGACCGGTCTTTTCAATAAGATGACGACGGAAAAGAAGATCCGTGAATATGTAACGGAAAATCCCAATTCACAGGCATTGATGTTTGTGTTGGATGTGGATAATTTCAAGAAGGTAAACGATACGATGGGTCATGCCTTTGGCGACCAGGTATTAAAGGAGATCGGTGATGGATTGAAAGCGCAGTTCCGTTCTTCCGATATCATCGGACGTGCCGGTGGTGATGAGTTCATCATTCTTTTGAAGGATATCAAAGATACGGAGATATTGGTGCGGGAAGCGCGGAAACTGGAGCATTTCTTCCAAACGCTGCAGGTCGGCGGATATGTGAAGTATTCGGCTACCGCAAGTATCGGTTGCGCAATATTCTCTCAAGACGGTCAGACCTTTGAAGAACTCTACAAGGCAGCGGATCAGGCGCTTTATCAGGCAAAGCGCAGAGGCAAGAATCAGCTGGCATTCTTCAAGGAACCGGAGGGGTTTAGTCAAAATGCCTAAAAAGTAAATAATTCTTTGTGTAATAGTGGTATAGGCAAAATAAGAGCCCCTGAATTATACTAGTCACATAGGCGAAATGCCCTTGAAAACAACATTAGGAGGAAATGAAATGGCAAACTTATCTTTAAAGAATGTCTGCAAAACATATCCGAACGGATTTGAGGCAGTTAAGGATTTCAATCTTGAGATTCAGGATCAGGAATTCATCATCTTCGTAGGACCTTCCGGATGCGGTAAGTCCACAACATTACGTATGATCGCAGGTCTTGAGGACATCAGTTCCGGTGAACTTTGGATCGGTGACAAGCTGGTAAATGACGTAGAGCCGAAGGACAGAGATATCGCAATGGTATTCCAGAGCTACGCTTTGTATCCTCACATGACAGTACGTGACAACATGGCTTTCGGTTTGAAGTTGCGTAAGGTTCCGAAGGAAGAAATTGAGAAGATGGTAAACGAGGCAGCTAAGATCTTGGATCTGACTCCTCTCTTGGATCGTAAGCCGAAGGCTTTGTCCGGTGGTCAGAGACAGCGTGTTGCCATGGGTCGTGCAATCGTTCGTAACCCTAAGGTATTCCTCATGGACGAGCCGTTATCCAACTTGGATGCAAAGCTTCGTGTACAGATGAGAATTGAGATCGCTAAGTTGCACCAGAGATTAGGTACCACGATCATCTACGTAACACATGATCAGACAGAGGCTATGACCTTAGGTACCAGAATCGTAGTTATGAAGGATGGTATTATTCAGCAGGTAGATACCCCTCAGAACTTGTATGACAAGCCGGCAAACTTATTCGTTGCAGGATTTATGGGATCTCCTCAGATGAACTTCCTTGACGCAACGGTTGAGGTTGTTGATGATACTGCAGTATTGAAGGTAGCAGGTCACTTTATCCCGCTTCCTCCTGCAAAGAGCAAAAAGCTGATCGAGGGTGGCTACAACGGAAGAACCGTTACCTTCGGTATCCGTCCCGAGGATGTATATGATTCCGAGATGATGGTTGAGGCTTCACCTCAGAGCACATTCGAAGCTACAGTTAAGGTATACGAGTTACTTGGTGCAGAAGTTTACTTATACTTCGATCTGGAAGAGTTCCCGATGACAGCAAGAGTTGATGCTCGTACTACTGCAAGACCGGGTGATGTTGTTAAGTTTGCTATTGATGTTGAGAAGATCCATATCTTCGATAAGGAAACAGAGATGGTGATCACCAACTAGTAAGATTTTATGACGGGGAGATACTCTTAGGTATCTCCCCTTCTTTTTTTGTAGGAAAAAGGAGAATTTTGCTCCGGGCGGAGCGTGCAAAACAGGAGGGTTCTATGTTATCTTCACAGGTGGCAAAAGCTTGCTTGGATGAATTGAAAAGCATTACGGGTATCGATCTGGTTTTGACCGATATCAGCGGAAATACGGTGGCACTCACCGATCCGGGAAAGGATTTCCCGAAAAACGATCTGGAAATATTCGTGAGATCCGATGCGGAAAACCAGGCAATGGGGGGATATCACTATTTTAAGGTGTATCATGAAGACGAGCCTGCTTACATCGTCGTCAGTCTCGATGAGGGACAGAACATCATGGTGGCGCGGATTGCGGTTTCGCAGCTGCAGGCACTGTTGGTGGCATATCAGGAGCGTCTCGATAAGGACAGCTTTTTCCAAAACCTGATCCTGGATAATCTTCTTTTGGTGGATATCTATAATCGGGCAAAGAAGCTTCGTGTGGAATTTAACAAGAAGCGCGCGGTCATTTTGGTCGAGCCGGAAGGTGGTGCCGAAGACGGTGCGACGGAAATGCTGAAGAACATGTTTGCACCGCAGTCGGGTGATATCGTGACTTCCGTAGATAAGCAGAGCATCATTGTGATCAAGCAGCTTGATGCCGATGAGGGAGACGAGAAACTCGCAGAGACAGCAAACATGATCCTCTCGATGTTAAATTCCGAGATCATGATCAATGCTCAGGTTGCATACGGAACGATCGTCAATGAGTTGAAAGAAGTATCCAGAAGCTACAAGGAAGCCAAGATGGCTGTTGATGTCGGAAAGATCTTCTACGCGGATAAGGATGTCGTGGCATACAGCACGCTGGGCATCGGACGTCTGATCTATCAGCTTCCGATCAATCTCTGTCAGATGTTTATCGAAGAAATCTTCGGCGGTGAGATTCCGGACGAACTTGATGAAGAGATCTTAAATACCGTCAATGTATTCTTGGAAAATAATCTGAATGTCTCCGAGACGGCACGTCAGATCTACGTTCACAGAAACACCCTTTTGTATCGCCTGGAAAAGCTGGAAAAGATCACGGGCCTTGACATCCGCAAGTTCGACGATGCGTTGACATTGAAGATCGCCCTGATGGTAGTAAATTACATGAAGTATTTGGAAACTATGGAATACTGATATGAATACGGAAAAAGAACAATTGATCGCAGAGATCGAAGCGTTGAACGTGCAGGAAGCACACGGAGAGTTAGCGACGGCTAACCGAAGACGTCGTGCCAGACTGAAAAGAAAGCTCGAAGCAATCTGCGAAGAAGAGAAACGGCTGGAAAAAGAAGATGCTTTGGATCTTTCTTATATGAAGGAAGCCGTAAGATTAGCAAAAAAAGCCGCGGCCATTGGGGAAGTCCCCATTGGCTGCGTTATTGTGTATGACGGTGAGATCATCGCTAAGGGTTATAACCGCAGGAATGCAGACAAGAGTACATTATCGCATGCCGAGATGACGGCAATCCGAAGAGCCAGTAAAAAGCTGGATGATTGGCGTTTAGAGGAGTGTACGCTCTATGTTACTTTAGAGCCATGTCAAATGTGCGCAGGAGCGATCGTGCAGGCCAGGATTCCGCGCGTTGTGATCGGCACCATGAATCCGAAGGCGGGATGCGCCGGATCGATTTTGGACCTTTTTCATGTAGAAGCATTCAATCATCAGGTGGAAGTGAAAACCGGCGTAGCTGAAGATGAGTGTAAGAGGATGTTAAGATTGTTCTTTGCGGACATGAGGCGGAAGAGGACAACGCAAAATTGACTTTTAAAGGGAAACCAAGTATACTGAAAATTGCCGTGCAGCCGGGGCATTAGCGGCGCCTTGTACCTGAAATCCGCTTAGCAGGGGTGATACGGAATTAAGGGGTGATTTTTTTGTAGCTGCCCTTCATAAGTGGCGTTGAGATTTGGGTCTTGCGCAATGGAAATCTGTGAACCGTGTCAGGGTAGGAATACAGCAGCACTAAGCGGAATCTTCCATGTGCCGCGAGGGTGCCTGGGTTGAGTTGGCTGTGGAGGTAACGTGCAGGGGATAGCTTCGAGGTTCCGTGCCGGCATTTTTAATAGATATATCAGCAAAAACTTCGAAAAAAGTCAATAAAAGTAGTTGACAGAAAATATGGTTTTTGATATTATAAATAAGCTGTCTGTGAAAGCAGGCAGCTTAAATAAACGGCTTTTTTAAGTCTGAACCTTGACAATTCAACAGCAATGCAACCCTGAAAAGATTTCCATTAGGGCGTGAACCGAGCATATTTACGGATCCGAATACGAGCCGTGTTTACACGAGCGAGGATACGGAGACGGAAATATATTTGGCGAAGCCAATGAGCGAGGAACTTCGTTCCGAGCACGAGGTTCCGATTATTCGGTTCACATCCAAGAGATTAATTCAGAACAAAGTAAATTTAAGGATATTTTAGCCAATGTTCAATTGGTTGGGATATAAAACTTTCTTTCGAGAGTTTGATCCTGGCTCAGGATGAACGCTGGCGGCGTGCTTAACACATGCAAGTCGAACGGAAACGATTCGCTGATGAAACTTCGGTCGAATCTTGAATCGTTTTAGTGGCGGACGGGTGAGTAACGCGTGGGTAACCTGCCATATACAGGGGGATAACACTTAGAAATAGGTGCTAATACCGCATAAGCGCACAGGACCGCATGGTCCGGTGTGAAAAACTCCGGTGGTATATGATGGACCCGCGTCTGATTAGCTGGTTGGTGAGGTAACGGCCCACCAAGGCGACGATCAGTAGCCGGCCTGAGAGGGTGAACGGCCACATTGGGACTGAGACACGGCCCAAACTCCTACGGGAGGCAGCAGTGGGGAATATTG
>JAILOQ010000034.1 GCA_024690725.1 Lachnospiraceae bacterium | reverse complement strand
AATTACAGGTATTATTGCGGAGTATAATCCGTTTCACAACGGACATATGATGCAGATGAAACGCGCCCGTGAGATCACGGGAGCAGACTATGTCATTGTTGTTATGTCGGGTGATTTTTCCCAGCGGGGAGCACCGGCTTTGATGGACAAATATGCGCGTGCCCGACAGGCACTCTTAGGCGGTGCGGACCTCGTTCTGGAACTGCCCGTTTGTTATGCCTCGGGATCTGCCGAATATTTTGCGACCGGTGCGATCTCTCTTTTGACGCAGTTGGGCCGTGTGAATTCGATCTGCTTCGGTTCCGAGTGCGGCGATGTGGAGCGTCTCTCCTCCATCGCGGATGTCCTGTACAAAGAAGGTGACAAATACAAAGAGGCTCTCCGACACGGATTAAAGAGCGGGTTAAACTTTGCCGCAGCCAGAAATGCGGCCTTGACGGAAACCGTTTCAGTTCTTGACACCTACGACTCTCTTTTGGCATCACCGAACAATATTTTGGGCATTGAATATATCAAGGCGATCAAAAAACTGCACTCGCCCATCGTGCCCTATACCAATATGCGCATCGGACAGGACTATCATTCGTATAAGCTGGATATGCCCTTTGCTTCCGCTCTTTCCATCAGAGAAGCTTTGTGGGAAACAGACCACTTGGAAAACATCCGCTCACAGGTTCCGTCCTTTTGCTACGATCAGTTTGAAGAACTCTTCCACAGCCGGTTCCCGATGTATTCGGCAGATTTCAGCCGGCTGCTGGTATATAAACTGTTGCAGGAATACGAAGAAGGATATGCAAAATATCTGGATATTTCCGATGACCTTTCGGACAAGATCAAAAAGAACGTATACGAATGCCGGGACTACATCAGTTTCTGCGATCGCTTAAAAACAAAAGATGTGACCTTCGCACGGATCAGCCGTTGCTTGAATCACATCATGTTAAACATTACCAAAGAAGATATGGAATTGTACAAGGATCACGGTTATACGTTCTATGCCCGCGTCCTTGGCTTTAAGGAAGATGCGACGCCGCTTATGAAGGCATTAAAGCGCAACACATCCATTCCGATCATCACAAATCCGGGATCACAGCAAAAGCGTCTGTTCCCCATTGCGAAGAAACAATTTACACAGGATGTATTCGCCTCACATCTGTATGAGAGTGTCATCGCCTTTAAATACAAAGGCAGCATGCAGGACGAATACACCACGCAGATCATCAAAATTTAGTCTATGCTAATTCTTAAAGCTATGGATCGGTGCCGGAATCCTTCCCGTTCGATTGACAAAATTGTCGGATGAGAACGAGTTGACCGGCATGATCGGAGCATATCCAAGCAAACCGCCGAATTCCACGGTCTCCCCAACACCTTTACCGATGACGGGGATGATACGAACGGCGGTTGTTTTTTGGTTTACCATACCGATCGCCATTTCATCCGCGATCACACCCGCGATCGTCGTTGCCTTCGTATCGCCGGGAATCGCGATCATATCAAGACCCACGGAACAAACGCAGGTCATCGCTTCCAATTTTTCCAATGTCAATGCGCCCGCTTCCACCGCATCGATCATACCCTGATCTTCGCTGACGGGAATAAACGCACCGCTGAGTCCTCCGACATAGGAGCTCGCCATGACACCGCCCTTTTTCACCTGGTCGTTTAACAGAGCAAGCGCCGCTGTAGTGCCGGGCGCACCCGGACGCTCCACGCCGATCTCTGTTAAAATATCGGCAACACTGTCTCCCACAGCAGGTGTCGGTGCCAAACTCAGATCGATGATACCGAACGGTACACCGAGCATCTGCGATGCTTCTTTTGCCACGAGCTGGCCGACACGCGTCACCTTAAACGCCGTCTTCTTAATGGTCTCGCAAAGAACCTCAAAGCTCTCTCCTCTGACCTTTTCCAATGCATTCTTCACCACACCCGGACCGGAAACGCCGACATTGATGATGGCATCCGCCTCGGTCACACCGTGAAAAGCACCTGCCATAAACGGGTTATCATCGGGTGCATTACAAAATACCACAAGCTTCGCACAGCCCAAAGAATCGTTTTCCTTGGTGGCCTCTGCGGTCTTGAGTACGATCTCTCCCATCAAACGCACGGCATCCATATTGATCCCGGTCTTGGTCGAGCCGAGATTTACGGAAGAACAAACGCGTTCCGTACACTTCAATGCCTCGGGAATGGAACGGATCAAAAGTTCATCCGCCTTTGTCATGCCCTTGGAAACCAATGCGGAATAACCGCCCAGGAAATTAACACCGACTTCCTTTGCGGCTTTGTCCAACACCTTTGCGATCTCCGTAAAATCCTCCGGACTCTTGCAGGCTGCACCGCCGACCAATGCGATCGGGGTAACGGAAATACGCTTATTCACGATCGGAATGCCGTATTCCTTTTCGATATATTCACCGGTCGCAACCAAATCCTTGGCTACGGTCGTGATCTTTTCATAGATATTCTTTTTGACTTCGTCAAGATCTGAGGAAATGCAGTCAAGCAGACTGATCCCGAGCGTAATGGTACGCACGTCCAGGTTTTCCTTCTCGATCATTTCGTTGGTCTCTTGGACCTCGTATATATTGATCATGTTTTATGCCTTTCTTCCTAATTTGATGAAAGCGGCTGCTCCACTATTCATCGGAATTGCGGATGCTCGCCCATGCAAAATTCGCCTTCGGCGAATGGGCTCGCACGTATAACAGTTCTTCAAGAAGAACTGTTATATGCGATGCATCATATCAAAGATATCTTCTCTCTGGCATTTGATGACGACACCGATCTCTTCGCCTACAGCTTTGAGTTCGTCGACCATGGTATCGAAGCCGGCGTCAAAGTTTGAAACATCCACGATCATCATCATGTTGAAATAGTCCTGAACGATGGTCTGGGAAATATCAAGGATATTGATCTCCTTCTCGGCAAGATAGGTGCACACCTTTGCGATGATGCCGACGGTATCTTTTCCGATGACTGTAATGATTGCCTTTTTCATGTTGTTTCTCCTGCTTTTGATGATTATTTTATGATCGTACAGGTCGCACGATCGTAACGGACCATTCGTGCTGCGGTGTTTGCCGCGGTATTGTCCGAGACACCGTAGATCTGCTTTTCGTAGATCTTGTAAACGATGGTATCGGTATTCTCAGCGGCTCCCGCTTCGGTATCCTTCGTATGATACGCGGTAAAATACCCGAGGTTTGCGATCACGTTAACGGTTCCGAGGCCCGGATACTTATTGAACAAGATCGGCGGGAACGCATTGGACGGCTCTCCTGTCGCATCGGCGTTTAGCGTAATGTTCAACACCATGTCGCTCTTTCTGTCAGCCATCATCGTCTGTTCCACGATGCGGTTCAGCTCCGAACTCTTTACGCCGTAAGGCAGTGCCTGAACGGAGACGATAACATCTTCTTTGTCCCCGGAAGCAAGCTCCGTCACCTTCATATCCATGCTGAAGCTGTGTCCCTGCCCCATGTGCGTCACATGTTTGCCCCAGTGCACGTACTGCTCGAGGATCCGGAAGACGCACGCATCCGCCTCCGAAAGCAGCGCATCCGTATACATCTCTTTGGTATCGGTATTGAAATAGAAATGAACATCCTGCCCATCGCGATACACGCCGGAAATCGCATTCGTCAAGTGATCGTCGGCCGTTTTCATCACGGCAGTCGATTTCACCGTGGCATTCGGAAGGTTTTTATCAAACCAGTCGTCAAGGACCTTTTCGTGCTCGGCAAGAAGCTCTTCCGCTTCCTCTTTGGAATAGCTCTTGCGCTTTCCTTTCGCCATCACAAAGATCAGGGCGATCACGATAAAAAGAACAAAGATAAAAAACACCAATCTTCTGTTGTTATTTTCCGCCATTTTCCATCCTCCGCTCCGATATGCGAAAACACAATTCGGTTTCAGAATCCGTAAACATTCCGTGCTGCGCTCATATTTACGCACACTTTGTAGTATAATATATCTTATGGAAGAAAACAAATATTTTAAGGAAACCTTACAAAACTTCACCTTTGACGTTGCGAGCGGCGGTGCGATCCGGCACCTTGCCGATCTTTGGTATTCCACGGAGGAGATCGCGAAGCACCTTTCTTTTCCCACGCCCAAAGAACAGATCGCAAAGACCGTGTACGAACACTGCTTTGCAAAGGGGC
Source organism: Lachnospiraceae bacterium (assembly GCA_024690725.1). Classification (GTDB taxonomy): domain Bacteria; phylum Bacillota; class Clostridia; order Lachnospirales; family Lachnospiraceae; genus UBA2882. Next base: position 4,618 of record JAILOQ010000034.1, on the reverse strand, counting down.
TCTTGTCTTATGAGAAGACACCAAAGCCCGCAGCTGCCACCAAAACCGTCTACGTCAAGAAACAGTCTGCGCTCGGCAAGACGACCTTCCTGAGAAAAGAAGTGCCTGTGGAAGCCGATCCACCTTCTTTGTCCGGGACGTATGAGGAGTTTTCCGTAGGGCTTTTAACGTACAGATCCCCCGAAGCCTACGAGCGCTTTCTTCACGCGCTCACTCCGGAGGACCGTTCTCTGATCGAGCCTCTCCCCTGGGAGAAAAAGCCGATCTATCTGTTATCTTGTGAGAAAACCGAAGCCATGATCGCCGCCTACAAGGCCGCGACCTGCGAAGATCTTTCTTAATCCGCGGCTTTCAAAAAGGCGATATAGCCTTTCCATGTCTCATATAAATCTGCCTTGGATGTGGCTTCATACGGTGCATGCATATTGAGAACGGCAACACCGCTGTCGATCACTTCCATGCCGTAGAGGGAAAGGATATAGGCGATGGTTCCGCCGCCGCCCTTATCGACCTTTCCAAGTTCCGCTGTCTGATAGGCGACTCCCGCCTTATCCATCACGCGGCGGATATAGCCCATGTATTCCGCATTCGCATCGTTGGATCCGCTCTTTCCGCGGGAACCCGTGAATTTATTGAACACCATGCCGCGTCCCAAGAAGGCGGCATTTTTCTTTTCAAAGCAGGATGCATAGCTCGGATCGAAGCCGGCGGATACATCGCTTGAGAGCATCTTGGAATTGGCTAACATTCTGCGGAAGGTCAGTTCATCATATCCGCCCATCAGCGCCAAAAGCTCTGCGCATTGATTCTCGAAGAATCTGGACTGCATGCCGGTCGCTCCGACGGAACCGATCTCTTCCTTGTCGACCAACAGACAGCAGCAGGTTCTCTTCGGATCCTTCACCTGTAACATGGCATCAAGGGAGCCGAAGGCGCAGACTCTGTCATCCTGTCCGTAGCCTAAGATCATGCTCCTGTCAAAGCCCGCTTCTCTGGCGCGGCCCGCGGGAACCACCTCGATCTCCGCACTCAAAAAGTCCTCTTCTTCAATATCGTACTCTTCTTTTAAGATCTTCTTTACCCAGGCAGTGACCTTGTCCTTTTCCTCGGACGCTAAGGGAATGGAGCCCACGATCACGTCGAGCGCTTCTCCCTCGATGGCCTTGGCCGCTTTCTTTTCCAGCTGCTCTGCCGCTAAGTGGATCAGGATATCCGAGATAAAGAAGACCGGATCATCCTCTTCTTCTCCGATGTTTATAATGGTCACGGTGCCGTCCTTTTTGGCTACCACGCCATGCAAAGCCAGCGGGATCGTTACCCACTGATACTTTTTGATCCCACCGTAATAATGAGTATCGAGATAGGCGATATCGTTATCCTCATATAAGGGATTCTGCTTTACATCCATACGGGGACTGTCGATATGCGCCCCGAGAATGTTCATGCCGTTTTCGATCGGTTCGGTACCGATCTGAAACATCACTACGGATTTTTCCATATTAACGGCGTAGAACTTATCCCCCGGCTTGATCTTTTTCTTCTTTTTGATCGCCTTGGATAACTCCGTATAGCCCTCTTCTTCGATGCGGTTTACGATCTGATTGACACATTCGCGTTCGGTCTTACCATTGTCCAAAAAGTCACGGTAAGCATCTGCTAACTTATCGATGGCCTTTCTGTCTTTGGAGGTGTAATCCACCCATGCATTTTTTCGTTCCATGTTCTTTGTCCTCTTCTTTTCTTCCTGCCGTACAGGCGCGTTCATCTCGGTGGGAGATCGCCCTTGCCGAGATAAAAACAAGGGAGAAAACCACGGTGTGATCTTCTCCCCTGCATCGTTTCAAATTTATTTTGCCTTACCCTGGTTAGCAACGGCTTCCATCTTAGCCTTTAATGCTTCCTGGTCGCCTAAGTAATAATGATTGATCGCATTGAAATCATCATCGAACTCATAAACGAGCGGTACACCGGTAGGAATGTTTACACCGATGATGTCCTCGCTGGAGATGTTGTCAAAATACTTTACGAGTGCACGTAAGGAATTTCCGTGCGCAGCGATGATCACGCGCTTACCTGCCTGCATGTCCTTCTTGATCACATCGTTGAAGAACGGAACCGCACGCTCGATGGTCGTCTCAAGACTCTCATGAAGCGGTAATAAGCTCTTGTCGATGTCACGGAACATTGCCTGCTGATGCGGAGCCTCTGCATCGGTCTCCTTTAATGCCGGCGGCTTAACGTCGAAAGAACGTCTCCAGATCTTAACCTGATCCTCGCCGTACTTCTCAGCGGTCTCGGACTTGTTTAAGCCCTGTAACGCACCGTAATGACGCTCATTTAACTGCCATGCTTTATTTACCGGGATCCAGTTACGATCCATCTCATCCAGAATATGATTCAGTGTGTGAATCGCTCTCTTCAGATAAGAAGTATAAGCTACGTCAAAATCATAACCCTCTTCTTTTAAGGTCTTTCCGCCTAACTTTGCTTCCTCATGGCCTTTTTCGCTAAGGTCCACATCATGCCATCCGGTGAACAGATTTAACTTGTTCCACTCACTCTCACCGTGACGAACCAAAACTAATTTCATCATATTCGTTACCCTTCCTTAATAAAATTTATTCGTGAATCGCGGAAGTCCCGCGACTGCCGTCCAAACAATATCTTAGCATAAAAAAGCGCTTTACACAACAAACATCTTACAGCTTTTCAATGGCTTTCTTCGGACACTTTTGCATACAGATCCCGCATCCTACGCACTTCTCCTGATCGATGTGTGCCAACGGCCCATCCATGGTAATGGCTTCCTTCGGACAGTTCTTTGCGCATAAGCTGCAGCCGATGCAGCCCACATCACAGGCCTTCATCGTAACGGGACCTTTCTCGGTATTCGAGCAGGCAACCGCGTATTTTGCCTTATACGGGATCAGTTCGATCAAATGCTTCGGGCAGGCTGCCACACATTTCCCGCAGGCCTTGCAGGCTTCTTTGTCCACGACTGCCACACCCTTTACGATATGAATGGCATCGAACGGACATGCCTTGACGCAGGTCCCGAATCCCAGACAGCCCTGGTTACAGGACTTCGGTCCGCCGTTCGGTACGAAGGAAAGCATCGTGCAATCCTCGGCACCGCTGTAGTCGTAATCCTGTCTGGTCTGTTCGCAGTCACCGTGACATTTCACGAATGCCACCATCCGCTCGCTGCTTCCGGCTTCCACTCCCATGATCTCGGCAATCTTTTGTGCCACGGGCTCACCACCCACCGGACACGTTCCGACATCGGCTTCGCCCTTTGCGATCGCCGCCGCCAGACCGGAGCAACCGGGGAATCCGCAGCCGCCGCAGTTATTACCGGGCAGTGCCTTCAATACTTCTTCTTCCTTCGGATCCACTTCCACGTGGAACTTGATGGCGGCAACACCCAAAAACAGGCCGACGAACAATCCGAGTCCGCCGATCAGTACCGCTGCTGTGATCACTGTACTCATCCTGCCACCTCCTTATAAAAGTCCCGAGAAGCCGCAAAAGGCAATGGCCATGAGTCCTGCTGTCACCAGCACGATCGGCATTCCTTTGAACGCTTCGGGAACATCATTGTATTCCATCTTTTCACGGATGCCGGCAAGGATCACGATCGCGATCGTAAATCCCACGGCAGTCGCAAAACCGTTTACCACACTTTCCGGGATCGTGTAACCGTCCTGTACATTATTGATCGCAACACCGAGCACCGCACAGTTCGTTGTGATCAACGGCAGATATACACCGAGCGCTTCGTAAAGCGACGGGATAAACTTCTTTAAGAACATCTCCACAAACTGTACGAGCGCCGCGATGACCAGGATGAAGACGATCGTCTTTAAGTAATCCAGGCCCAAGGGATCCAGGATGAATTTGTAGATGAGGGCTGCCACCAGACTCGCCAGCGTGATAACGAAGATGACCGCGGTACCCATACCGAGCGCCGTATCCGTCTTCTTCGATACACCGAGGAAGGGACAAAGGCCCAAAAACTGACTTAATACCACGTTGCTTACCAGGGCGGAGCCGATGGCGATGATGATCAAATGTGCCATATTACTCACTCTCCTTTCCCTGTGTCTCGGTTTCCGGCTGTTTTATTTCCGGCTGTTTTATTTCCGGTTGTTCTTTTTCCGGCTGTTTTATTTCCGGTTGTTCTTTTGTCGGTTGTTCTTTTGTTGGTTCTTGTTTTATGTCAACCAATTTGTTTTCTGCTTTTGGCTTTGGAGCCGTTACTTTCGCAGGCTCCTTTTTGGCTTCTTCTTGTTTTATGTTAACCGAATCGGTTCCTTCCGCATTGCCTGCCTTTGCATCATAGAATGCACGGGAAGAGCAGCCGGTAATGCCGCAGCTTGCACAGTCCACACCGCAACCGGAACCGATGTGGCTCATGTCTTTGCCCTTCTTTTCCCCTTCGATCTTGACCTTATTCTGGATCGCCACCAGAACGGAAAGAACGAAGAAGGCACCGGGCGCCATAACAAAAATGCTGACCGGCACGAAGCTCTCCGGCATGATATGCTTTCCGAAGATCTCGCCCGCGCCCAAAAGCTCACGTACCATGCCGATGATGGTAAGTGCTATGGTAAATCCG
>JAILOQ010000155.1 GCA_024690725.1 Lachnospiraceae bacterium | reverse complement strand
AACTTACCGGCTATGCCTTCTCCTATTTCGACGAAGCAAAGAATGCTTATATCGCAAAGGCCGGCACCTATGAGATCTGCGCAGCCTTTGCCGCGGATGATATCCGTTCCGTCGCAAAAGTAACACTCGATAAGGATATCGTGATCCCGGAAGCACTTGGTTTATGATCCGCTCGGCTTATCGTCCGAAACATGACCAATAATTCATCACACAAAAAACACCCATGAAACGATCCCCTCTTTACCGGGAAATCCTTCATGGGTGTATCTTATTTCTATCACATCAGCCACATATTTTCTTCAGTGCCCGCATGATCGGTGCTTCAACAAATTTTTGAAACAGCCACGATAAAACGATCGTAACGACCAGGGTTACAAGTACCCCCAGCGCACAGGCCGTATGATATCCGATCGCATCAAAGGTCTTTAATACAACGAGACTGGTAAGCGAATAGATCACCGGGACATGGATCAGATACACCGCATAGGATATCTTTCCCAGAAATCGGAAGCAGGAAATGCTTAAAAACTTCGCCACGGGCTCACAAAGATAAATCCCGTAAAACAGGCATCCCGCCGCGATCATATGGTAAAAATACATCGGCGTAAACCTGGGCGAAAGGATATTCAAGAACCGATAAAGATTCGTCGGTACATGTCCGCTCGGATAAGCTCCCAAGATAAATGCGAGTACAAGAAATGCCACACCGATCCATATACGCTTCTTTCCGGAGTTAGCATTCGCTAACTCTTTGGACTTTGCAATGCCTTGTTCCCTTTTTTCAATGCCATAAGCGATCCACGTACCGATCGCAAATACGGCAAGTCGGGAATTGGCACAAAAGAGAAGTACCGTTGCTATGAGATAGACGAGGATCATCTTATCTTTCTTGCTACCTTCTTCGTCCGGTCGCAAAGAACTCTTTCCCATCATCGCAAGGATATATGCCGCAAAGGAACCGATAAAGAGCTGATCCAACATCCAAAACGCATTGGAATACCGCGTTGTCATCCCCAAAAACCAGGTATTGACCAAAGAATCAAAGAAGAGGTCTCCTACCCCACCCTTATCCAGATAATAGGAAGATAACCACTCGGATCTTGCGATCGCACCCATCTCCACATTCCAAAACAGGCCGCACCAGAGCATGATCTGCACAATGGCGGAAACCGCAAACAGCGGCAAAGCCAGGCGCGGATAACGCTTGATCAAAAACGCAGCATGCTCTCTGTCTTCTTTCATCCGAAAGGTTTTTCTCGCGATCACAAACCCGCTGACCAGACAGAATACGGAAACCCAAAAATCTCCGTTCACAAAAAAGGCCAAAGGAGACTGGGAAAACCACAGTTCGATCTGACCTTGTGTATGCGCATATGTAGGATCTCCGGAAAATGTCGCAGGATAAAATCCCATCAAAAAATGATGCATCAGGATAAAGATGCAGGCAAGTCCCCTCAATCCGTCGATATATGGAATTCGATCTTTCTTCTCATTCATCCGATTACAATTCCAGTTCTACTACTTCACCCTTTTTTAACGTAGCCTTCACATCGATCAGGCGCTGGTTGGAAGAACCGCGGAATTTCAGACGCAGGTCCTTCTTCGCCATCACAAATTCTCCGTCCACCAAAACATCCAGATAAGACAGCATCTCATCCGTTACCTCGCATCTGCAAGGCGGAATATTCGGATCGGGATCACGGCCCCAAAGGTCATTCTCCAACGTATACCCACTGTAACTCCAGACGGTTTTTTCCGGAAAACGTTCTTTGACCCGGCGCAACAACGGCACGAGCACGCGCTGATTCTCGGGCTCAAACGGCTCTCCGCCAAGTAAGGTCAACCCTTTGACAAAAGGATTGGCCAAGGCGTCCAAGACCTCTTCTTCGGTTTCCTTTGTATACTCCTGTCCGTATGTGAAATTTCTGGTCTCCGGCTGAAAACAACCCTCACAGCGATGTCTGCAGCCTGATACAAATAATGTAACACGGACACCGCTGCCATTGGCGATGTCCGTTTTCTTGATCATTCCGTAATACATAACTACCTTCTTACTGTTTTCTTACAAATGAAGCACACGCTCACGGATCTCCTGTGTTCTTCCCTGATTCCAGAACTGTGTTCCGATGTAACCGCAGGTACGACGTGCCACGTTCATGGTATTCTGATCGCGGTTGCCGCAACAAGGGCATTCCCAAACAAGCTTTCCGTCCTCATCCTGTGTGATCTGGATCTCTCCGTCAAAACCGCACTTCTGACAGTAATCACTCTTCGTGTTCAGCTCGGCATACATGATGTTGTCATAGATATGCTGCATCACGGTAAGAACGGCTTCGATGTTATTTTGCATATTCGGAACTTCCACGTAGCTGACCGCACCACCCGGAGAAAGCTTCTGGAACTGAGACTCAAAACTGAGCTTCGAGAACGCATCGATCTCCTCGGTTACATGTACGTGATAGCTGTTGGTGATGTAATTTTTGTCCGTAACGCCTTCGATAACGCCAAAACGCTTCTTTAAGGACTTGGCAAACTTATAAGTCGTGGACTCCAACGGCGTTCCGTAAAGACTGAACGCGATATTGGTATCCTTTCTCCACTTTGCACAAGCCTCGTTTAACTTCTCCATTACCTGCAGAGCAAACGGCGTTGCCACAGGGTCTGTATGGCTCTTTCCGGTCATGTAACGGGTACACTCGCAAAGACCTGCATATCCCAAAGAGATCGTCGAATATCCGCCGAATAACAGCTTATCGATCGTCTCACCCTTTTTCAGTCGTGCCAGGGCACCGTTCTGCCAAAGGATCGGAGCCACATCGGAAAGAGTTCCTTTCAAACGATTGTGACGGCACATCAATGCTCTGTAGCAAAGCTCCAGTCTCTCGTCCAAGATCTCCCAGAACTTATCGAGATCACGCCCGGAAGAACAAGCCACATCCACCAGATTCAGGGTAACCACACCCTGATTGAAACGGCCGTAGAACTTTCTGGTACCGTCTTCGTTTAAGACATTTGCCTCGCTGGTCAGGAAAGAACGGCAACCCATACAAGGATATACCCAGCCATCCTTTAATTCCTTCATCACCTTCTCGGAAATGTAGTCTGGAACCATGCGCTTCGCGGTACACTGTGCCGCAAGCTTTGTGATCTCCCAATATCTGCTTCCTTCGCGGATATTATCCTCTTCCAAAACATAGATCAGTTTCGGGAACGCGGGAGTGATATAAATGCCCTTCTCGTTCTTCACACCAAGGATACGCTGACGAAGCATTTCCTTAATAACGAGGGCAAGGTCATCTCTCGTACGTCCTTCCGGAACCTCATTCAAATACATAAATACGGTAACGAACGGTGCCTGTCCGTTGGTCGTCATCAGAGTGATGACCTGATACTGGATCATCTGCACGCCGCGCTCGATCTCTTCCTGCACGCGCATCTCTGCGATCGTATTGATCTGTTCTTCATCCAGATCGATGCCCGCATCCTGATATTCTTTCGTAACGATGCGACGCAGCTTCTGTCTGCTGATATCCACAAACGGAGCCAGATGAGACAGGGTAATACTCTGTCCGCCGTACTGGCTGGATGCGATCTGGGCGATGGACTGCGTTGCGATATTACAAGCAGTGGAAAAGCTCTTCGGACGGTCGATCATGGTCTCACTGATCACGGTACCGTTCTGAAGCATATCCTCCAGATTTACCAGGCAGCAATTGTGCATATGCTGTGCGAAATAATCGGAGTCATGAAAATGGATCACGCCTTCTTCATGCGCCTTTACGATATCTTCCGGTAAAAGAAAACGCTTCGTAATATCCTTGCTGACCTCGCCGGCCATATAGTCACGCTGTACGGAGTTCACCACAGGGTTCTTATTGGAATTCTCCTGCTTAACCTCCTCATTGTTACACTCGATCAAGGACATGATCTGCTCATCCGTCGTATTGGACTTACGGATCAAGGCTCTCTTATAACGATAAGTGATATACTTCTTGGCTACCTCGAACGCCTTCTCCTTCATGATCTGGATCTCCACCATATCCTGGATCTCCTCGACACTCGGCGTATGAGACATACCGACACAGAGTTCTTCCACGTTGTTGGAAATGGAATCCACCTGCTCCGCTGTCAAACGCTCGGTCTCCGGCACCTCACGATTTGCCTTCTGTACGGCATTGATGATCTTCGTAATATCAAAGCCAACTTCAGTACCACTTCTCTTGATGATCTTCATTTCTTCCCTCTCTCCCCTTAGAATTTGTTAAATTATGTTTCAACGCGCTCCTCACGTTATGTTTACCTGATTTTTAAAACTTATTTCAATTACGCGGTTTCTCTCCCCTGTTATGGTAACCATCCGATCGATCCGGCGCAAAAAAATACGAGATCTAACTTCATTTTTCAAGCTAAATCTAGTAGAAAAAATTATGTCATCCACAAGATGTTGCGTTATCATTATATGAAATATTTTATGTAAATGCAACCCCTTTTTGTACATTTTTACAAATTAAACCACAAGATGTTGTGTTTTATATGAAAAAATGACGAAAATATGGGCTTTACGCCTATTCGACTTGAAATGTAAATTTTTTCCCTTTATGATAGAGAGTGCAAATGAACTATTAAGATCGGAGGAATCTCATGGAACAGTTATCTTTGGAAAAAGAATTAAGCAGCAACCCCTATCCGGGACGCGGCATTGTCATCGGTAAGAGCACAGACGGCACAAAGGCCGTGACCGCATACTTCATCATGGGTCGCAGTTCAAACAGCCGCAACCGCATCTTTGCCGAGGAAGGCGAAGGCATCCGCACACAGGCATTCGACGAGTCAAAGCTCGAGGATCCGAGCCTGATCATCTATGCACCCGTTCGCGTCTTGGGTAATAACACCATCGTTACAAACGGTGACCAGACCGATACGATCTACGACGGGTTAAAAGAAGGTCTTACCTTCGAACAGTCTTTACGCAGCCGCGAATTTGAGCCGGACGGCCCCAATTACACCCCTCGTATCAGCGGTGTGATGGAAGTGGCAGACGGTTCCTACAACTACTCCATGAGTATTTTAAAGAGCAATAACGGAAATCCCGACGCCTGCAATCGTTACACCTTCTCCTATGAGAATCCCGTAGCGGGCGAAGGCCATTTCATCCACACCTACATGCACGACGGCAATCCCCTTCCGAGCTTTGAAGGCGAGCCGAAGCTTGTCGGCATCGACGGTGACATCGACACCTTCACCGAGATGGTTTGGAAGAACTTAAACGAAGACAATAAGGTTTCTTTGTTCGTGCGTTTCATCAATATCGCGGACGGCACATACGAAACACGCATTGTAAATAAGAACGTATAAGGAAATTGCAAACAAGAACGTATAAGAGAAAAGAAAGAAAAAGACAGAACAAGAAAGGAAACCGAAAATGAGTGAAATTCAATTGAAATACGGATGCAATCCGAATCAGAAGCCTTCCCGTATCTATATGGAAGACGGAAGCGAACTCCCCGTTACCGTATTAAACGGAAAGCCCGGCTATATCAACTTTCTCGATGCCTTAAACGGATGGCAGCTGGTAAAAGAACTGAAGAAGGCAACCGGTCTTCCCGCGGCAACCTCGTTTAAGCACGTATCACCCGCAGGCGCCGCAGTCGGCCTTCCGCTCTCCGATACCCTGGCAAAGATCTACTGGGTCGATGACCTCGGAGAACTCAGCCCGTTAGCATGCGCTTACGCAAGAGCCAGAGGCGCGGATCGTATGTCCTCCTTCGGAGACTTCATTTCTCTCTCCGATGTCTGTGACGCAGACACTGCCCGCCTCATCAAGCGCGAAGTCAGCGACGGCGTGATTGCTCCAGGTTATACCGACGAAGCACTCGCCATCCTAAAAGAAAAGAAAAAAGGCAACTACAACGTCATTCAGATCGACCCCGATTACGTTCCCGCCGAGATCGAGCGCAAGCAGGTATTCGGCGTAACCTTCGAGCAGGGAAGAAATGAGTTAAACATCGATAACGACTTCTTATCCAACATCGTGACAAAGAACAAGAATCTTCCCGAATCCGCGATCATCGATATGAAGATCGCATTGATCACCTTAAAATACACCCAGTCCAACTCCGTATGCTACGTAAAGGACGGTCAGGCCATCGGTATCGGTGCCGGACAGCAGTCGAGGATCCACTGCACCCGTCTTGCCGGCCAGAAAGCGGACAACTGGTTCTTGCGTCAGTCCCCGCAGGTCATGGGCCTTCAGTTCGTTGACGGCTTGGGACGCGCCGATCGCGACAACGCCATCGACGTCTACATGGGCGATGAATACGAAGACGTATTGGCAGACGGCGTTTGGGAACGTACCTTCAAGGTAAAACCCGCAGTCTTTACCGCAGAAGAAAAGAAAGCATGGCTCGCAAAAAACACCGGTGTGACCTGTGGTTCCGATGCCTTCTTCCCCTTCTCCGATAACATCGAAAGAGCTCACAAGAGTGGCGTGGAATACATCGCTCAGCCCGGCGGCTCCGTTCGCGACGACCTCGTCATCGAATGCGCCGACAAATACGACATGGTCATGAGCTTCACAGGAAT
>JAILOQ010000125.1 GCA_024690725.1 Lachnospiraceae bacterium | reverse complement strand
TTGACCTTCTTCATCGTTTGGAAACAGGCCTGTGACACGGTATCCACCACGGATTATCAATCCCATATGATGTTTGCAAAATATATCCTGAATTATGTTCGCACAGGACAGTCATACTTCATTTGGCATTTCCTCGTATTTGCCACATTCGCCGCAGGCTCAACCTTGGGAACCATGACGATCGAGGTTTCCTGCGCCTTAGTGACAGCCTGCATAAACCTTGCCGTCTATCTTGTGATCCATCGGGTTTTGAAAAAGCAGGATGTTCGTTACGCCCATCTCTTCGCTTTTGTATTATGCATTGTCATGCCTATCTATCTTCCGTTTTACAACGATCGGATTTTCCTGGGGCAAGGCGGCCCCGTTACCTGGCACAATCCGACCAATCTGATGGTAAAGCCCTTTGCCATCGCAGGCTTCTTTCTGCTTTTGCAACTTCTTTACCAAATTCGTAACAATGAAAAAATCACAAAATCCGAATATATCAGCCTGGCCGTACTGACATTTGTCAGTGTCCTGGCCAAGCCCTCCTATGTACAAGGTATCGGGCCGGCGTTGTTCATCCTCCTATTACTTCTTTGCATAAAAGAAAAGGGGAAATATATAAAGCAGTATTTCTGTCTGCTGCTCACTTTCGCCCCCATCGTGCCATTGATCCTGCTCCAGTTTTTCGCTGCCTTTTACAACAGTTCGGATGAACGCTCCGGCGGAATCGGTTTTGGATGGTTCACTCCGGGTTACGGTTATGCTCCGAGTCCGTACCTGTCATCTCTTTTGGTTGTTGCCTTTCCTTTGCTCTATACACTCCTCCATTATCGGAAGGCAGCGTCGGATATCGCCTATCCGCTCGCATGGATCTTCGTCATTGTCTCCTGGCTGGAAAACGCCATTCTCTACGAGAAGGGCGAACGAATGCAGGACGGAAACTTCAGCTGGGCACTTCAGCTGTCCTACACAATCCTCTTCGTTCTGACGGTAAGAGATTTTGCGAAGGATGTTCAAGATAATATACGGGAAAAGAAAAAATGGACGATCGCAGATATTCTCCCTGCAATCGTCCTCTGTTGTCATATCATATCCGGTGTGATCTACATCTACCGGCTCTTAACCACAAATATGTGGGTATAGATCATTCCTTTCGTTCCTCGGTATATCCGGCCGTAAGCCGCGCTATTTGCTTATTGTAAAGATCAAGCGCTTTCTGCAGCAATATGGCGGACGGAATGAGGATCCCCCAGCAGATCACGAATACCAAAAGAAAACTGATCCAAAGACCGGGATAAAAATACTTTGTTGAAAACAGAGCTGTTCCCACCAAAGAGAATACCAAGGGATGAAGTAAAAACAAAGGCATGGTACATTTTCCAAGATACGATAACGGCCCACACTTTCCAAGTATCTTTCGTAACGTCGCACTGCATTCTCCAACTGTTAAAAACAGCATGGATGCAATACCATCCACATAATAGGTCATACGGCTTTCCGGGCGCTTGACCATAAGGAATATCAAAATACATATGATCATCTTTACATAGACTTTCCCAAAGAGTGCTTTCACTTTTTCGTTCTTCAAAAGAAGCGCTACAAGGCTTCCTAAAAGACAAACAGCCGTCCAGTCGTAAGCGACAAAATAAAGGATCACCAGTTCCAACAGAACTGTCTTAACACCCGCTCCAAATCTTCCGTTTATGTAGGAAATACAGGATGCAGCCAGAAATGCACGCATACACCAAAAGGTCGGAAAGATCTGATCTCCCAAAGAAAACGAGACAGCCAAAAGGTACTGAAGATTGAACGGAACCTCACTGAGTCCCGTCAAAAGGTACGCAATATTGATCAAAAGTCCCGCCACAAAGAAATACGCATAACGCCGAAAGAAATATCGAATGGGATTCTCTTCTTTGGAATTCGTTGCAAAATAGCACATCAAAACGCCAAGCACCGCGACACCCAGTTTTCCCGAAACTCCGTTTAACAAAAAGGATGTCGGCATTTCTTCCCACAGAGAAAAATATCTCGGATCAAACATATCGATAAAATGCGTCAAAGCGATCACAAAGATCGCCAAAAACTTGACTGCATCCAAATAGTCTTTTCTTTTTATCGTATCATTTGCATTCACTTTATGTAAACCTTTCTAAGAGTTATTGGATTTATCCCTTGAATATGTGCCTATTCTAACATTCCGGTGGGGATATTTCAATTTTGACGGTTCATTTCCCCTGTGCTAGAATAAAATCACAGAAAACAAGGGACCGCAAAGGGCGATAGGTTATCTATGTGGGGAAAATCTTTTAGTGGAAAAGAGAATATCTTTAAATTATGGATTCCTTTGGTCCATATACTGATCTCCCTTGTCTATGAAGGACTTACCTTCAAAGATTACCCTCCGTATTTCGGACAAATGACACCGGTCCGTGATATCGGCATCTCCCTTACGGCAGAGCGCATGATGCTCTTTATATTATGCAAGATCGCCGGTGCAATCCTGATCTTTGCAGTATGGCGCTTTATCTACCACATCGGAAAAGAACGGGATTACGCGTCTCTCATCATTTTACTTATAGCTGCTTGTATCAGCATTCTCCATTATCCGAATGTCTATCTTGTCGAAATGGATAATGTATTTGTCTATTACATGACCAAGAGTTATTACCCGTATTATTGGCACAGCATCTATATCCAGCTGATCTACGGAGCATGTCTCATGCTTTTTCGTCATGCCATTATGGTCATATTTGTACAGCTTTCTCTGTTTTTATCAGCTCTGCTTTACCTATTTCGCAAACTACGTGAACATGGTCATAAAAAATTGGCCTATGCTATCTTGCTTTTTGCATTCATCCCCGAAAATCTATACTACTGCGACGTGCCTTACCGTAACAATTACTACGGCATCTTATTCTTTTGGTTCTTACTGACTGTTTGTTTTACGATCGTCCTTGACAAAAAACAGTTATCCAAGGGGCAAATTGTATTGTTTCTGCTCTTTGGTGCACTTTTAACCGTGATCCGCGGGGAAGCTATCCTAAATGTCCCACTCATATTGATCCTTTGCTATTATTTAAGCGCTCAAAAAGATGCAGGTAAAAAGAAAAGAATTGCGGAAACCTTAAAGCTCTCCGCAATCTATGTTACATGTTGCATTCTTCTTCTGTTTCCTCAAAAAGCAGGTGAATACAAATATTTTGGGAAAGATTATCAGATCATAAACCACACCAACATTGTACAATCCATTCTGCTGGATCCCAATGCCAACCTGTCCTATGCCGGAGCAAACGAAGACATCCTCGCAATTTCCGATGCTCTACCTATGGATTATCTTCTTAACATGGGCATGTACGGCTTCTATGTGGCAAACTATGAAAACAGTGGCCGAATCACACAGTCCTTGCTTCCGATCGAAAAACAAAGCGCATTCTTATCTGCGGCAAACCGCTTGGAACGCAATAACATTCCGGTCGTTTTTTCCACTCGCCTAAGCTGGTTTATCCGCTCCAACGGCGGGCCGGTCTATTCTCGGAATAAATCCAATCTTATAAAACCGCTCGGAAAATATAAAGAATCCTGTGACATTTATGACATTGAATTGGATTATGGAAAAACAAACATTTCAGAATCATTCGGGACGGATATCCTTACGAACTCTGCTTTAATAGCCAAGATCTCCAAGGCACTCATGGACAATCAATACCTTGTTTTATGCGGAAATCTAGGAATCGTATGGATCTTGCGCATCCTGTCATTTATCGTCCTGATCGTTTTGGAACTGCAACTTCTCTCAAAACATCGGATGACACAAGATTACCTTTTTCACGCTGTTTCCCTGATCATACTGGCACAATGGGCCGCCATCTTTGCTGCGGCGCCCGAAATGCGTTTTTCATATTACTACACTGCGTTTTATTTATCTGTTTTTTGGGATATTATATTGAGCGCACACCTAATATCTCTTTCACATAAGCCTATCACAGATTCCTAAACGCATTGCAATGAGCTTTGCAACACATCTTTTACTCCGAAACAAATGAAAACATGTATCTGTTCACGCTCGTCGGATCATCATGCTCGCCGATCATATTCTGTGAATACGACACGATCACCGTATCATAACCATTCTCCAAAATATAAGATTTCAGGTCGAATTTCCCTTTATATTCGCGCATCAGTATCGTATCCGTTTCATGGATCCCAAGCGATAAAAACGGCTCGATCACGCGTCCGTACGAATCCTCTATGATCAGCACTTTCCCTTCGCCGATCAAATGATTCACACAGGAATAATCATAATAGACATCATGCCTGCTTTCCGCCCGGTAAATATCCTTTTCTCCTGCAAGGTAATCATCATTCAAATACAGTTCAAACGCTCCGTTTACCGGTCCAGCCTCCGTCTGAAACGTGTAATCCGTAGGAAATAACGGTAACAGAACCGTATAATCATCCGGAGCGATATACGTTTGCCCCACGGTCTTCCCCTGACTTCCCAGCCAGCATGACTGCCAATCGATCCTGTCATAGTATTCCGGGTAAAAGAACGTTTCTCCGATATGATACCCACATTCCTCATCCAGGCGGTCTGCGATACGCGAAGCGATCCACAATCCCGTTTCCACGGTCGGATGATGATCCGTCCGATAAAACAATTCCCGAACCTTCTTATTCTCTGTCACGATATCATCCCGAATATCCAGCACGGAAACCCCGTCTTCTTCCAAACGTTTCATAAGCAGATCCGCATTCCGATTGCTGTAGCTTTCGATGGCAAATTCATCGGAAAACACCGCATCATCCGTGTATTTATCCGGAAGATTCACATACAAAAACCGAATCCCGTTTTCATCCAAGAAATCCTTTAGTGCAAGCACCTGCATATATTCATAATCCGTCGACGTTTTCTTTTGCACGGATACGATACGATCATCTTGCGAAATATAGATATTCTTGTCATTATAGAGTGCATCCATGTTGGCAGTCTTTGCAATAATACCGTTTAGATCCACCAGTAACGAACGGACCGGCATATCCCCCGAAAAATCCGCTTCCATACTGTTTAACGTATGACCTGCGACAGAATTAACCTTATCATCGTAATGAATAAAGTAATCCACCCATTCCGCAACCTCTCCGTAGCCGTGAAACAACACAAATCCCACAGATATCGCAAGAACAAAGAGGACCATTATTATTCTTTTTTCCAAAGAAATTTCTTTCATCCTTTTCCCCCGGATTTCATTAAAACTAAGTTAAAACTTCATGTATGCAAACGGGTTATAGCCCGCCGTGATCACAAACGACAGTGCCCAAACAAAACAAGCAAGGAGCAAAACCGTGCTCACAACAGCAAAGCACATATGCTCCTTCCCGTTCTTCTTTGCCTTTTCTTCCAAATAGGGAACGATCGGAGTGCAGAGTAAAACACCGGCAACCAGGAATCCCCAATAAGTTTTTAATAAAATCCACACACGCCGGCCGGACAAGAGTTCTCCGGAAAACGCAAACAACCTCCCCGTAAATCCGGCCGCATACGTAACACTCGGAGCACGGAAAAAGATCCACAAAAGATTTATAACAAACAGGATGGCTATGCGATACAGCACTTTCCCCGCTTTCCTCTTCCACCGTTTATCCAAGCCAAAATGCCGCTCCATTGCGATCAACAAAAACCAGCCAAGCCCCCATACAAGAAAGGTTGTCCCCGCACCATGCCAGATTCCGGTAAGGATCCATACCACCAAAAGATTTGCATAGGTACGGCTCTTTTTCTCATTCCTTGATCCGCCAAGCGGAATATATACATAATCCCGAAACCACTCCCCCAGGGACACATGCCAACGCTTCCAAAAACCTCCGAAGGAGTCGGTGGTATAAGGATACAGAAAGTTTTCTTTGCACCTGTATCCGAACATGCCGCAAAGTCCGATGGCCATGTCGGAATACCCCGCGAAATCAAAGAATAGCTGCAAAGAAAAACATACGGAACCAAGCCATGCATATCCCGCGGAGATCGCAGCGGTCTCCGTAGCAAACACCTCATTTGCGATCCTCGCAAACATATCCGCCAGCAAGATCTTTTTACAAAAACCGATCAGAAACCGCCATATCCCCTCCGAAAAAAGAGCAACATCAAAGCTGTATAAGCGCCCTTCTTTTCCCGGACGTTTCCAGTCATCGATACGGCTGATCGGCCCCATCTGGATCTGCGTAAACACCGACAGATACAAAAGATCATGTACAGGACTTCCGGTTGGCTTTGTCTTCCCGGTATACACATCCGCAAGGTAAGAAATTGCTTTGAACACAAAAAACGAAATGCCCATCGGTGCCAATGTTTCACCTAAAACAACGGAATTTCCGGACAATCTGAAAACAGCATTCAAAATGGTGCTGATATATTTGAAATGGAACAGAATTGCAATATTACCGATGACCGCACACCAAAAAAGATACTCCCGCACCTTTGGTTTTTCTACCCGCATCAGGCTCCTTCCGAGCCCCACCTCGAGTACGCAGACAACGATAAAAAAGGACAGATATTCAAACGACCCGAACGAATAAAAGACCAGACTGCAGAACAGCAGCATATATTCTTTGGCCATATCCGGAACGATATAATACGTTCCCAATGCGATCGGTAAGAACGCAAACAAAAAAATATTACTTACAAATGTCATTTTCCCCTAAACTCCGACCATTCTCGGCCTTAGCGCCACTTCCCGATCAAAACAACGCCGACAATGTCTCCATCGCCTTTTTTGCGTTGGAATAATAGACCATATAGATTACCAGGTTCGAGCCGCTGTTTCGCACATACACAACACCCTCCCCGGTACTTTCATTCACGTAAAAGGTGGCCGTGGAATTCCCTTCGGCCATGTCATTTACCACTTCCATGGGCTCCCCCGTAAACGGAAACGTCAGATTCCTGTTTACTTCAACCTCATTATTGCCCCATTTTACGTTATAGAGTTCTCTCCGTTTTTCCTTTGTTCCCACACCGATCTGTTTTCCGTCGGCATAGATCACATCAAATCCCGCACCGGAATGTACCTGGATCACGGTCTTTTTCTTCGTATACTGAGGGATCTTATCAACCATGGACGGGTTCTCGACAAAGGAAACATCATACTTGCGCGCAAGTTCTGCTTCCGACAGGTGCATATCCGCCGTAACATCCTCCACTTTGATAAACCGTTCGTATACAAAGGTTCCGGAAAAAAACAGAATCAATACGATGACAATGATCTTCAGAAACTTCACAAGTGTACTCTCATTTTGATACATATCATTCCCCTTCTCATATCCCGTTTTACTATATATCTGCTCTGATAATACAGTTAATACCTGTATGCAGCGCTTCCAAGGACTCTGCCGTCTCAACATTTATCAGGCTGTATTCCCCGATTCCAAGCTTTTTCGCGGTCTTTTTGACAAAGCTGCACAAGGCTTTTCCCGGCCCGATTTCTATAAAACGATCAACGCCCAATTCAAAGGCTCGGCAGATACTCGCTTCCATCAATACAGGACGCTGCACTTGAAGTTCCAAAAGTTCTGCAACGGATCTGTCGTCTTTTTCTTTTCCGAGGACATTAAACAGCACCGGGATCCGCATCTCATTGAATTCCAGTGTCTTAAAATACTCCCTCAGTGCATCTCCTGCAGGTTTCATCAGTGATGTGTGAAACGGACCGCTGACGGGAAGCGGAAGGCAACGCTTCGCACCGGCTTCTTTGGCAAGGGCCGATGCCCGGTCCACCGCATTCTTTTCCCCACCGATTACCAGCTGTCCCGGACAATTGTAATTGCATATGGAAACGATGCCAAGATCAGAGGCTTCTTTGCAGCATTTCAACAACTCTTCTTCGCTCAGGTCGATCACTGCGGTCATTCCGACTTCAAGTCCTTCCGAGGTTTTCGCCATTACGCGCCCTCTGTAAGCGACGGTTTCGATGGCCGTCTTCGCATCCCAGACGCCTGCGGCGTAAAGCGCCGAGTATTCACCCAAAGACAGGCCGAAGGTATAGTCCGGTTTTAACCCCTGTTCAAACAAAAGATTCGTCATGCCGCAGGCAAAGGCCACGAGAGCCGGCTGCGTATATTCCGTCTGCATCAGGACGTCATCCGGTCCCTCAAAACAGATCTTCTTCAGATCAAATCCCAGATCTCCGGCGTCAAAGCCTTCCCGAAACGCCGGAAACGTCTCATACAGATCCTTTCCCATTCCGGTATGCTGACTTCCCTGTCCCGTATAAATAAATGCCGTTTTCCCCATAGTAATCATAATCCTTCTTCCGGTTTTATCAAATAGCAATCGTCCGTGTCATTCGGCCACAAGATCATA
>JAILOQ010000080.1 GCA_024690725.1 Lachnospiraceae bacterium | reverse complement strand
CCCCATTTCCGTAGACGATGATCTAAAGGAGGTGCTGTGATGATAAACTTCCTTTTTGATCTGATCTATATCGTACCGCTTTCCCTGATCCCGAGCTTCTGGGCCCTGGCATATTATTATCCCAAAGCCCCGCTCCTTCCCTTGGGGATCCTTTGCGCTTTTCTCTCCGTTTGCATCCTTATATTCGCGCACTTAAAGACCGGCGGAAAGCTTATTTTGGGAGGTGCCTTCCTTACGTTACTCGCGGTAAGCTACGCCGTGTGTCCCGCAGAGATCAAAGATGTCCTGCTTACGGAATACAGCCGGTTCGTGCCTTACCTTCTTTGCTCCGTCGGCATGACCCTCGTGGGAAAACTCTGTTCTAATATCAGAGCGTTTAAGATCATTCTATCTCTCCTTCTCATTATCGGGCTTTCCCTTTCTTTGGCTTTTCGCATCGATCCGGGACAATTTACGGTTTCACTGAGTTTCTTCTATATTCTTTGCACCATCACCGATGAGACAAGGATAAGACACCGGGGAAAAGAACATCCGGATCACAAGGCACATCTGGTATGTATCGCACCTTTCCTTGTCCTGTTTCTCATCCTCTTATTATCGGCGCATGTCTCCGAGAAACCCTATGACTGGGCGCCGTTTATGAAGATCTATCATGCCGCGGCCAACCGGCTCAACCGTATAAACGACTACCTGTCTGTCCTTGGCGGTGACGACAATGCGGACGCGTTCATGGGCTTTTCCGATAACGGTTCCATCAACGGCACCGTTGCGGATAACGCAAAAACAGAGATGAAAGTAACGCCCGGCTTGGGTTCCGCAAGCGAGATGTATCTTGCAGGAAAAAGCTTTGACACCTTCGATGGAAAGCAATGGATCAAAACCCATACCAATGCCGAAGACGAAGCACTTACGGACGGTCTGATCGCACTTTCTTCCGTATTGGCCTACGGCGGCGAATCGTATACGGACCTCATCCATACCGCCCTGGTGGATGTGGAATACCAGAATATGTATACCAGACACATCTTTACCCCGGGAAAGAACTATCTTTTGGACGATGGGTTTACCCCCATGGAATCCTACGCTTCCGGCGGAGATTATTACTTTACCGGGATCAAGGGGTACCGCGACAGGTATCGCATAAAATACCTTCGCTATAACATGGGAAATCCCGAATTTGACGCGTATCTGCAAACCCCTGCGGCTCCGACCGAAGAAACCTGGCAGATGGCGCAAAAGATCATAGACACCAAGGAGGCCTACGCCGTACCTTTCGAAGAAGCCACCGCCTACGAAAAACGTGTGGCCGAGATGTATCTGAAGCCCGTTACCGTCTCTCCCCGCCTTGCGGAATACCTGGATACTTTGCTTTCGGACTGCAGTACCGATAACGAAAAACTCAAAAAGATCGAACGGCTCTTATCGTCCATGCATTACAACACCATGGCCGGCAAGATCCCGGACGATGTAGATACCACCGAGGAATTTTTGGACTACCTGATCTTCGAAAAGCAGGAGGGGTATTGCGTCTACTACGCTACCGCTTTCGTTCTTTTGGCAAGATACGAAGGAATCCCCGCAAAATATGTGCAAGGCTACCAGATCAGCGGAAGGCACCAGATATCCACAAATGTCACCGGTTCGTCCGCGCACGCCTGGCCGGAGTGCTATATCGACGGAATCGGCTGGGTCATCTACGAGCCCACACCGGGCCGCAGCCTCTCTGTAAGTTGGATGACCACCGCACAATTAGCGAAAGAAAACGCAGAAAATGCCGACCGGGAATACGATCTCTTTGAAAAAGAACCTGAGATTCCCGAACTTCTCCCTGCGGAAGAGGCACCGGAAAAAGAACGTCCCGTGATCCATCCGAAGGACATTCTGACCATTTTAGCTGCGACGATCGCTGTCACAATACTGCTTTCTATCCTGAATCTAATTCTGGGACGGATCGTATACAAAGCTTCCGCTCCCGAGAAGCGTTTTCTTATCCTATATCGAAAAAATCTCCGTCTGCTTGCGATCCTCGGCTGCCGCCCGAAGGAAAACGAAACAAACGAAGAGTTCAAAAACCGCTGCGACGGAGCGGTTGAACTTCGTATGCTTTCCTTCCTTTCAACGTATGATATCCATCTGTACCGCGGAGATGCGATCACGGAAAAAGAAACCGAAGAGATTGCAGAAAACAACAAAGCACTCACCGCCCGGATCAAAGAAAGAGGGATCAAAGGCTATCTGTCCCTGATCCCATACTACTTCTTTACTCCCTATGCAGGCTGACCCCATAAATACCAAAACGATGATACCAGGCACAACGTAAGCCCAATATCACCGTCTCGGTAAATGTTTAAAGAAGGTTGATCAGCTGATTTCTGACGCCATCAAGGCGCGTGTCCGCAAGTCCGAAGTCCATTTCCTTATAACTCCAGGCCGCGCGTGCGATGCCGTATTTATCCAGGCATCCCGTAAACAATCGATACCACTCTACGGTATCTTCCGGCGTTGCATTGTCGATCACGCCGTATTCTCCGCAGTAGAGGGCTACATTTCGCTCCTCAGCTACCCTCACCGCTTCTTTCAAAATATGTTCGAAGAATTCTTGTCCGAAGGTTTTGTTCGGGTCGAATGGATCGAAGCCCTCCGAAAACGCATCAAACTGTTCTTTTGTATGCTTATCATAATCCGCGTAGGTCGCGTCGATCGGCATGCGGAAACTCGTGTCCATACTCTCCACCCAGTACGCTCCCTGATGCGTAAAGACGATCGGCTCGTAACAATGGAAGTTATAGATCACATTTTCATCCGCCGGCATCGCCAGATCCTTTAAGGCTACAATGCTGTTGTTAAAGTAGCCGCCCAAAAGAATTTTGATATCAGGTGCTATCTTACGGATCCGCTCGATACACGTACCGGAAATCCGATTCCACGCATCGCAATATGCCTTGTCCGTCACTTCATTCAAAAGCTCGAAGCACAACCGATCCTTATACTTGCCGTACCGCTTCGCAAAGGTCTCCCAGAGGCGGTAGAACCTCTCTTGATAACTCTCGTTATCAAAAAATCCGGCTTCCTTTTCTCCGCTGTCGAAGCTGTATCCATAGGTCTTATGAAGATCCAGGACCATGTTCAATCCATGGGTTTCGCACCAATCGATCACACGATCGATATAACCGAACCCGTCTTCTTTATAATTTCCCTCGGCATCTTCCACCAGATTGTAATCCACGGGGACGCGGACGTGATCGAGTCCCCACCTGCCGATCACATCAACGTCCGCTTCCGTGATAAACGTATCATAGCGTTCCTTGGTATGATCGCACTGCGACAACCATCCGCCGAGGTTTATTCCATGTTCATATCCTATCAGTTTTTTCAAAATATCACCCGTTATTCTGCCTTTTCCAGCCTTACATTACGAATATGGATCGTACCGGTTGCACCTTGGTTGCCCATATTGAACTCAACGCGTCCCATATCGTCACTTTCGTCTTTCATCTCAAATTCAAAGGTAAACGTCTGCCATTCCCCGGTCAGATCTACGGTCGTATCCGGAAAATATCGGATCCAATCCACTTCCGGTGCCGTAACCGCCGCCTTCATCGGTCTGTCCTCTTCGGCATATGCCTCAAAGGAGAACACATAGCCGGCTCCCTGCTCCATCGGGATCTTCTGTCTTTACCGGACGGATCACCAGTTTCCCGTCCTCGACATACGCATATTCATCACTCGGGATGTATTCCTGCAATTCATGATTGACCCTCCCAAGCGAACTGCCTATTGCTAACGTTAGTGAAATGATATATCGAAAGACAGTATAATTATATCGTTTTGTTTACTTTTTTGTCGTTATTGTTACTCTTCCGTCAGTTTGCTCCGAAACAGGTTTTGTCGCCGGTAATCTGCCGGGGAAAGACCGTATTGCTTACGGAACTGCTCGGTAAAATAACTCTGCCCGCAAAAAGCAAGGATAGATGATATTTCGGACGCGGAAAAATCGGAATAGAGAAGCATATTTTTGGCCGTCTCAAGTTTCTTTGTCCGGATATACTCACTGACCGACACCCCCATCTCCTTTTTAAATATGCGGGAAAGATAGGAAGGATTTACCTGCACATAGTCTGCAAGGTCCTCCAACCGTATCCTTGCATGCAAATGATCGTATATATAATTCAGGGCACGCGCCACCGGCATGGAAGTGATCTTCTTTTTCCGGAGATTCTTCATTTTCTTTGCATACGCCAGACTCATTTCATTATGAATGTCTGTGATCTGTGCTTCCGACACTGCCACATCCGCTTTTTGAATATAGAAATCACTCAGTCCATAAGAATCCGACAGTTCCATACCGCCCTCGATGCAATACCGCGCGATCATGGCCGCCGTAATGGTGAAATGGTACTTCAGATTCCTGAGCGGATCCTTGGAAAGCACACCCAACCCTTCCTTATCGGAAAAGACATCCTTGCACAGTTCTCGCACCTTCTCGACCTCGCCGTCTTTTACGGCATAATAGAAATCAAACTCCGGTCGGTAATCGGCACGGACAAAGGCTCTTTCCCGCTGCACATATTCATGATAGATACGTTCTTTTTCCCGGTCCATAATGCCCATCCTTTTCTTTTCTATTCTACCCCGAAGGCCGGAGCATTCGCAAGATTTTTGGGAGATCAAACTCCCACTGCGATAAAAGAATATTACCAAAATAGAAATATATTCTTGTGATTACCTCTTAAAAAGAATACAATAAGAAGGAGAAGAGGGTTCAAAACGGAGGGGTACTATGGATAAATTCAAGCGCTGGTTTGGACTGGAAAAGCGCAGCGAATACGTGAACGCTTATTTTGATACGGCGAATTTCCGCTCCAGTATCTACATGTCTGTCGTGATCATCATTTTGGAAGTATGGATGATCGTAAGTCTCTTGCGTCGTTGGATCGGCGGTGATCCCACGCGTTCGCAGGCCTGGTTCGTCGAGCATTTCATTTCCTATATGATCTTTTTGTTAGCTGCGGCCTGCATGCTCATTTATGCCGTAAACTTTTTGCGTGGCAGATTCAAAGACCGCCTCCCCGGCAAGATCATACTGATCTGTTTTTCACTGGTTTCCCTCTCCTTCGGCATCAACATTTCCTATTCCGATTATTGCAAAGGGGAACAGATCCTTTGTTTTGTTATGATGATCATCTTTACGGTGGGCCTGATCAACTGGCGCCCCATCGTTTCCATTCTGGCTTCTTCCACG
>JAILOQ010000077.1 GCA_024690725.1 Lachnospiraceae bacterium | reverse complement strand
CCGGCCGTCACGACCGCGATCTTTCCCTTGCCGTCCGCTTCTTTACATCCGCCGACAACACCGATCTCACCGTCACCGTAATACTTCCAGCCAAGCCCTTTATGCTCCAGCAGGATATGTACGGCTTCCGCCTTCGGTGCGTCCACGCGCGTGATCAGGACATTCTCCTGTCCCGCATCCTTCATGGCGCTAACGATGTCCGCGATCTGCTCCGCACTCTTACCCGCGCCGTAGATCACTTCACTCGCGCCTTTTCTGCGCATCCTGTCCAGATCGATATTTGCAAACCCTAAGTCCACAAAAGGCTCCTGCTTCAGTTTGTCGTATGCTTCCTCAACTGAAACGGAACCTTCCGCAACCCGGGCCAGAACTTCTTTTAATTCTTCCCGTTGATTCATATTCACTCCAAAAATCAGATTATTTCTTCGCTTCTCTTACCTGTCGCTTGGCATCCTGTTCTGCGATGGAAGATCTAACCACACCGAGCGGATCCTTGATGAGTACATAAGCGATCCAAATGACAAGCGCAAGAGCGATCACCGAAAAACCGAGGAATGCATCATTGATCATATCCTCCGTTGCCGGGGTAAAATACGCCGCACGCAACTCAATATACTCTGCGATCGCATCTACGAGCCACATCAAAGACGCTCCGCCAAACATGAAACAGAGCATGCCAACCTTCATCTTCCGCGCCTTTTCATTCGTATACCAAACGACCGTAGAGATCACAAGCGCAAACACCGTAATCAATAATGTCATGTTATCCTCCTATTTTGAAACACGTTCTTTGGCCCGGTCGGTTGCTTTTACCATCACAGCCCATGCTGCGGTCACAAGCACCAGCATGCCGACACCGACGGTTCCCATTTCCGCAAACATCTCGGATGCATCCCCCGGATTGCTCATCGCGGTCAAAAACGGGAAGAACGGCTGAACTTCTCCGTGCCATACATGCTCGAATGCAAGAAGGAAGGAACCTCCCGCGAGCATATTGCGAAGCCAGGGCAAACGTCTGACAAATACATTTCCTACCGAGGAAACGCCCTGCTCCTTATCTGATTTCTGAATCGTTTTTTCTACTGCTTTGGTAACGATAGCCCCCGTAGCAGGAACAATAAAACATGCCATATCTATGTCCCTCTCTTTCGATTGATATACCAAACTCGGTACCGTTACATTATGCCATAAAAACCGTGCTTTTTCAATAAACGATTACTTGACTCCCTTGCCTTCGCCAAGCATTCCGCGGAATGCCCATTTGGACAACGGTTTTTTATACAGCACATTCATCAAAACGTAGCAGAGCACGGCACCCAAGGTGGTAAGGCCGTATGCGATCAGGACGCAAAGGCCAAAGTTCGTCATCAGCTCGGGAAAGAGTTTCTCCATACCGAGCATCAGATATGTTGTCGTATAGACCGTTGCGAGCATCATGACCATGGATGCCATAAAAAACTTGTATGCCACCCCGAAGTACACAAACAAAATGAACATCAGTACACCGAGTATCAGCATCATATTGCACTGCGTCGCATAACCATCGGCGGAGTGTGAGGCAAAATACGCATGGACAAAAGACACGATCGTAAGTGTCAGATATACCCACGGCAATGTCGCCATCAAAGGATAGAGCACCTGGATCCTGCGCTTATGCGGCGATGACTGTACGAGCGTTGAAACATCGGAGGAAATGATCGTCTGAAAGATGAACATTCCGGACAAGATGATGTAGAAGCTCCCGACGATCTGCGTTCCCTTAGTTGCGATCTCGACCACAATACCGATCAGGGCAAAAAAGATCGCAAAACCGAACTGCTTCTTAATGGAAATACCGAATTTTACCAATTGATACGCTTTCTTAAAATCACTCATAATATACTTCCTTTCCGTTACTCATTCCGTAACCTTTTCCGCTTCCTTCCTGCGAAAAGAAGGTGCAAAGATAAAGAGCCAGAACACCGCCATACCGATGACGGCCAATGGGATCATCTCCCAGGTGATCGTGTTTCCCTCAAGCACATCCGCGGAAAACTCACCGCTTAAGATCAAAACCAGATTGTTATTCAAAAAGTGCAGTACCACGGGAACCCAGATATTCTTCGTCTTCATATATACATATGCAAAGAAGATTCCCAGGGAGACACAGGTAACGATCTGCTGTACCACCATCTGCGGCCCTACGCTGTCCGCATAGAAGAACAGATCCGCGCCCAAATGCCAGATGCCCCAGAGCACACCCAAAAGCAGGGTTCCTTTGATCAGGCCGAAACGCTTATGCAACTCCGGCTGGAAATAATACCGCCAGCCGTACTCCTCACCCAAAAATATGATGAAGGTGATCGGCAGATTCACAAGCACCATGGCCCAGGCCATGATCGCTTCTTTTCCGACAAACATCCTGTGAAATTCATCGGCCAAAAGTCCGAGATCGTGTTCCTGCAGAGCCATGATCCCTTCCAGGATCGCAAACCTCGCAAAATAAAGAACCAAAAACAGCAGGATATATAACATCGATGCCAACGGCTTTTTAAAACGAAGTCCGGCGTATTCCCGCCGTTCTTTGCCCGTGACGGAAATAAAGATGATCAGCAGGATCGTACCTAAGGCGATCACACCCGTACCCACTGCGTAATACATCGTCATCGATTCCATTCCCATCATACCGGGCATGGGGCAGATAACGGAGGCGAGCGACAGGATCATCAGGATCAGTCCCGTAATGAGGATCGTGATATAGGTCGCACGCGCTTTCTTGGGTTCATCATAGGAGAACAGTTTGAAAAGCGCCACACCGCAGGCCGGATACATCATCTGCGTCATCACGAACATCGAAAGATCCGTGCCGCTTTTATATCCGTAATACATCACCGGGATCATCGCAAAATCCACACCGAAGGCGATCAGCAAAAACGTGATCATGTTTTTCTTCTTCTCATCGCCAAACCGCCCCGCTTCCTTCTCACCGAATGAGCAGCGGTAATTGAGCACGGCGCGTTCCGTTATGGTGTAGGTAACGATCGCCGAAAGGACCAAAAACATCACCAGGATCGGCATGGAGCTGTCCGCACCGCCGATAAAAAATGCTCCTACCACCGCGCAAACAGCCAAGATCGGGAACATCAGCACGATGGAGTTCAACAACATTCCTTCCATGAAGTTCCCCATCATTCTGGTCATGTGAAGCGCCAGAGAAGAGAACGTATATGCCACCAGCGCCAGGGAGATAAGCATCCCGAAATACGTCGGCGTAGGCTCCATGAAATCCGCCTTCTTTGGCCCGTTCATTGCTGTAATACCGGTGCAAAGAACGACGATCAATATCTGAAGGAATCTGCGCATCTGATCTGCGCAAATGCCCCGTTTTAACGCTTCTTCGCCAAAGTATGAACACTTTAGCATTCCAAAACCGAAATCCTTACCGTAGATCCCCACAAAAACGAAATAGTCCCCGTAGGCATCCACCATGACCGCGATGCATGTTGCGATCATAAGCGCGATCGGTCCCGGTACCTTTATGGCCAAGACCATTCCGACGATCGCCATCACCACCGTTCCGATACCGACTAAGATCAGTCGATACAGATCCGGTGCAAATATTTTGTAAGCACTCATCCATTTTTTCATCTGTATTCTCTCCGCGTTCGTCTACTTGTTATACAGTTTGGAATTCTGCTTCATAACGGCCACACAGATCTGCGACAGGCTCGGTGTTTCACAAACAACATCAAGTCCGGCAAGCTTATCCATGTCCTCCGCAAGACAGATCCCCTCAAATCCGTACTCACTTCCCATGTTCATGGAGTAAAGAACGTTCTTTGCCGTTTCTTCGTCCTTTGCCTCCCCTTTCACGAGAACGTATTTTTCTTTTAATTCTTCCACG
>JAILOQ010000076.1 GCA_024690725.1 Lachnospiraceae bacterium | reverse complement strand
TTTCTTTCTTTAAAACTTGAAGTGCCTCCCTAGCATTCAACATACATATCACCCTTTCTCAAAAAAGTTTTCAAGAAAACCAATATCATCAGTAAGAGTTGTTCCGTTGAACGACCCTTCAAATTTGGAGGGTCGTATTTGACTAATTAGGATAATTATGTATGAAATGCTATTTTTACCATTTTATTACGACAACAACTACAAAGCCTCATACTGCCACGGTCTTCTTTTATTGTATCTAATCAATAATTCACTGCCTTTTATTTCATCCGGTTCCGGATCATCAAGAGGATAAAACACATACCACTGCCGTCTTTCTTTACCTGAAACCATATATCTTATTTCATATTCATTATAATCAGCATCTTTATAATGTCCAGCTTTCCCTTTTGCTGCCTTTTCAACCCTGCCGGTAAAAACGGCTTTGGTCTGAATCCAGCCCCTTTTATTCTTGGGATGTGTTACATTTGAAAAAAATTCAAAGATATTCATATCAGCTCCTCTCTTCACTTTTCAAACCAGTACATCAGTTTATTTATCAGGTTATTTCTCTTTATCTACTTTACTCATAATCAAAGTTGAACGACCCTCCAAATTTGGAGGGTCGTATTTGTAGCATATCTTGTATTTTAAATACAACCTTCTTCAAGATATTGATCAGTTTGATACCACAGCATCATGTTCATGGATTCATTATGGCATGATGTGACAGTTCGTACCAACGGTTTTTTCTTGTTCATCCGGACAGCCGGTCAAATAAGTAATATTGGCATATTGTTTTTCGGTAAGTCGTAGGATTCTTACTTCTCCCGTTGCGGGAGCATACTCTTTCAGTCGGCCAAAATGCTTTTGGGCAGTTTTTCTGTTGGTAGTAATGCGCATAAAGCCTTCGGGTACCGTTTCGCTTATGGATCTTTTTGAAGGAAAGGATATCGAATGGGAAGATTCTAAGCTGACGATTGACGACCTGATCTATGCTATCTGTCGTGGCAGATGGCCGCAAAGTATTGATGTCGAGAACAGGGAAGCTGCGCTTTCAATCGCATCTGATCTCTTTTATCAGACTTGTCATACTGATATTTCTAATATCAGCCATGTTAAAAGGAATCCTTTATGGGCAGAACGCCTGATATTAGCAAGTGAAAAGGCGTGACCGAAGCCTAAAAGGTTAATTGCCGTCCGTCAAAGAACCAATCCTGTAAGGAACCGACGCAGCATCTGTCCACGACCGCATGGCACCGGAATCCGACCACATTGCTGTAGGCTGCGGCACCGGCTTCGAAGATCGTATAAACCTTGTCACCGTCCACGCAGATGTCTTCCGGAAGCGGCGGCAACTGTCTGCTCGAAACAAAGCTCGTCTCGCCCTTCATCTCATCTTCCGAAAGCGTTACACAAAACAGTTCGACGGAACCGTTCTTTAACCGGCCCTTGTTTACATTCACCGCCAGATACAGTTTCCCGTCCATCTCCGCCATTGCCGCACCGTTTGCGTATGCCGGAACGGAAAGCTGATGTACCTGTCTTAACGAAAGATCCCCCGCTTCCAAACTGCCCTCGATATCATATCCGCGCACCATACCCAGACCGACATCTTTTGATGTGCAAACGCCGATCCAGATCTGACCGTCATAGGTATAAACAAAGCTTGCTTTGGATGAAACCGAAATGTTTTTCGCATAGCAACCTACGGTATAACTCTTCTCTCCGCTAAGAACCGCAGCATCGATCACACTCTTGGGTAATACGGAAAGTTCATTGTCCGTGCTCTTTGCGATCCAGATATTCTCACCGTCAAACGCGATACCGCCCACATGGTTTTGGTCCGGCAAAACGATGGTCGTAAGATATCTTCCGCTGCTCTTCGCCAGAACATAGATCACGGAATTATGTGTCACATGGTCCTTTTCCTGTGCCAGGATTTTTTTGTTCGTACTGTGCGCGCCCACATGTCTCAGGCTGTCGCGATACTTATCCGCGCCGCAATAAGCGGTGATCAGAATGTACTGATCCGCTGTACAAACTCCCTGCGGGATCATGGCGGAACAGATTTCGTCTCCGACCTGCGTTTCGCTGAGACAGGGAAGTGAAAAACTCGCTTCGCTGCTGATGCTCTTTAGCATGGGATACCGCTCGCGCAGGAGTTCGAAGGAATCCGCACCCTGCGTCTTTTTGGATCTGAGCACGACAAAAAGCACGACGACCGCCGCACAAAAGATAATGAAGCTGATACCGATTTTCATTTGATCCGATACCTTTCTCTTCATGAACGTCCCTGCCTTCCAAAAATAATCCCTTCCTGATATGATTATCTCATATCCGAAAGGGATATATAACACTTGCAAGGGATTGTTCACACAATCGTTTCATTGTTCACAAAGGTTTACAAAATGTTAAAATATTGCTCTTGACATAAGGATATTGCTGCATCCTACGTCAGCGGCGTTGCACTGCCCCAGATCAGACTTCTCCACTGTGCGAGCTGCTCTTCCGTCATGAAGCCATTCGACGTTCCAAGATAACCGATCTTGTAGGAAGCAAATAAAATAGCATCTTTGATGGCCGTATTTGCATCCAACGTATGGCAATAGCAATGAAGAAAACAGGAGAAAAGCGCATTTCCGGCGCCGGCCGTATTTACCACTTCATTCGTTTTAACGGAATTATAATGCAGATTCGCATTCTTCTTTCTGTCATACATGATCAGTCCGTCTTTTCCCTGTCCTAAGATGATGATCTCAGCGGGATATTTATCCGCCATGCTCTTTACAAAATCAAACGGATCACCGGTAATGGTATCATCGCTGAAGTACAAAAAGGTTGCATTTTCCAAAAACTCCTGATTGTACTCTTCTTTTTGTTCATCATAGCGATGCACGTTTACTGCGATCGGCTTTTTATATTCCTTCGCTACAGCAATCAAAGGTCTGCAGAAATTAACATTCCCGAGCACTACCATATCACTTTCGGCGATCAAAGGTATTGCCATGTTCATGTCAAATTTTGCATTTCTGATATCCTTCAGGTCCTCGAAGATCTGCTCCTGTCGGTCTGCCGAATACAAGATGACCGAAGTCGGTGTATCATTTAACACCTTTTCGATATAATCCGTTTCGATCGTCACCATTCGCTTATTGGGATTAAAGAATTCCAAATTCTCTTCTTTCCCGACAACGGACATGAACTTTACTTCATCCCCCAACCAGGTCAGCGCCAACGTTTCATTATACGCATCGCCGCCCATCTCGGTATGGATGAAATCATTTCCCGCCGTGATCTCGCGATATTCGATCGGAATCTTATCGACCTTCACGATCGTCTCCAACTGTGAAATTCCCGCAACTACATATTTCCCCATAGAAAAGTCCCTCCTTACCTTCTTATGTATAGCATAGTACATTTTTGCCGTTTTCGCAATCAACGCCTACCCGGGCAAAGAAATTATAACGCAGGTTCCCACACCCGGTGTCGACTCCACTTTCATGGATCCGTGGCACATGATCTGCAGTCGTTCCCGTACATTCGCAATACCGACATGAGACCGCTCATCCGCAAGGATCCTCTCTTTGGCAGCTTCCACATCGAAGCCGACACCATCGTCCTCGATCGTGATCACGGTTTTCCCATCCTTTTCTTTTTGCGTATGAATGCGGATCGTACCGCCGTTTTCCTTCATGCATATCCCATGCTTGATCGCATTCTCCACGATCGGTTGCAGCGTCATCGGCGGAATGCTGAAATCCTCCGTTTCTATATCGGATTCAATCTGTATATCGTCACCGAAGCGGATCTTTTCCAACCGAAGGTAATGAGTGACATGTTCCATCTCCCTCGTTCCCGTGATCAACTCCGTCCCGCTTGCCGCATCGAGATTCGCTCTGAGATAATCGGCAAACTCTCCGACGGCATTTTGCGCCTTCATCGGATCCTGTTCACAAAGCACATAAATGTTATTTAACATATTAAAAATAAAGTGCGGGCGGATCTGACTTACCATCAAACGCACCCTGTCTTCCCTTATGCGGATCTGTTGCTCCACCAGTTTTTTCTCCTGGCGGATCACAATATAATTGTAAATACAAAAAGCCGAAAACCCCAACGTCGTCGGCATGATATTCGTCTCAATATCCCATATGAACCTGGCAAGCGCAACGATCTCGGGAGAGAGACTCACGATAAAGATCCAGAACAGATCGCTCCGGTCAACGCTCTTACGATACCGTATGGACATAAACAAAATAATGCCGCCGACAGTATATCCGATCAATGTGATCGGCATATAGAACGGCCCGGGCGTATAGCTTTCATCCGGATAGTACGTGATCACAAAGCGGTTGGTCACAGCCGAGACGATCCAAAGGATAACGGCGAACATGCTTAAGATGAACACCACATTAATATAGCCTTTCGGAATCTCGATCCGGTCGTAGATCGTTAGGTAAACAAACAAAAAAAAGAGAAACAACACTGCATAGTAACTCACATAGATCATAATGGAACTTACGATCCATCGAATATCCGTCACATCCAGATTTCCCTGTCCTTCCAATAGGATCGAAGTGTTTAAGACATCGGAAAACAGTTCCAATAAAACCGCACCGATCAAGAACAAAAACACAACCCCCAACTGCCGCGGAAACGTAGTCCGAATGTGTATGGAACTAAACAAGATGACCGACAGGATCGCCATCATCAGTATTTCCATGGAAATACCGATCCATTCAATATCAACCATAGTTTCTCTTTCCTCCTCAAAAGAAAAAAGCCGTTAAAACCGCGTGGGTCTTAACAGCTTACGTCGCGGTGACAGGATTTGAACCTGCGGCCTCTTCCTCCCTAAGGAAGCGCTCTACCAAGCTGAGCCACACCACGAATTACAACACTTTCTGTATAATACCCAATTTTTTCGAAAAAATCAAGTTAAATTTGCAATAATTATGAGATTATAATATAATTATTAAGTTGAAATGTATTTTATTTCTGATTTTAGGAGTTTGACGGATGGACATCAGTTCTTTATCGGGATACGCCTCATATCGAAACGAAACCTATATCAAGCCTTTGGAGTATACGTTAAGTAATCAATCCGATACTTCCCAGGCTTTCAAGGAGTCCTTAAAGAGCACCAATCCCGGTGCGGTTTCTGCAACCAAGCCGGTTCGATATGCGGATGCACAGGCATACGCCACTCCTACTTATGCCGCTGTTGCGCACTACGCAAATGCACAAAAGGTAAGTCAGGCTTTCAACGAGATCGCAAGATCCTATGCCGGCCTCTCTACCGGCTACAGCAATCAAGGTGACTCTACCGCTTATTCCGCTATGGTAGGCAGTCTGTTTGATGCATATGCGTGATCTATCCGAGTATTCCCATTTCTTTTAATTTTCGCAAAGTCGATTCGGAATCTTCATGTAAGATAGATGTTCCGCCGGCTTCGTCCCATTCCTTCAGATTCTTTTCGTAATCATCGATCAAAATATCTTCCGGCCCCCGGCAATACAATATCTTCTCCTTACGCAATACAATGTTCATAACGACCCGGTCGGACAATAGTCTTTTCATCCAGCTGATCTTATCCGGACCTGCTGTATCGATCCCTCGCGAAGGCTTCGGAATCCCGGTCAATATCTCGCATTTTTCCTCCAATTCCCCATAGATTTTTTCAAACATCTCAACTGCGCCGGGCATCGGATAAAGCATGTCGTAATAATTTCCGACTTCCCGCATTCTGCCGTACATCTCGTTATCTTCTTCCGGCGTTTTAGTACCCTGCTTGATGATCGGAAGATGCAAAATACGCTGCACGCCCTCATCAAAATCCGCCAGCACACCGTCCATGTCCAAATACAAACGATGCACCTCCTGCTTCAGAATTTCCGTATGAAACCCGATATCTTCTTTTTCCGTCTCGGAAAGCATGCGAAAGAAGCCTGCACTTTTCTTGTCAAGGATCCGCTCCAGACGCGTCTTGTTTTTGATCTTTAACATTACCGTTTCAAAACGACGTTCCGTCAGTCGGTCATGGATCGCATCCAGACTGTGCCCGCAATCCGCACCGATAAGTGCACGCATTTCTTTGTACAGATCGTCGCTTTGTTTCATTCTTCCGCCGTCAATCGTAAGTTCCATATCCGTTTCCTTCCGTTTCAACCTTCATCTGCCTGTTTCAACCGATGCATCCATCGGTTTTCTTCTTGTATTTATATCTTACGGTCACGGTGTTCCGTAAAGCAGTTCAAAACTCTCATAATGATCTTCCGTATAATAGATCAGTCCATCGTTCGAGTATACGATCCGCTTGGCTCCGCGTTTGGATGCTCCCAGCGTATCGATGTCACACTCATGATATTCCCGCCCGTCTTTCTCCGGCAAAAGTCCTTCATAATTACCGAAATAACTGCCGCCGATGCATTTTCCGGGAGCGTAATCCTCTAAGGATCCACCGCTCCATCCGAGTTTGCCGGCTTCTTTTTTTGTAATGAAATTATCGGGGAGATGTCCGTAGGTATACAGATAGAGCGCCACATCCTCTTTTGTGGTGTAGCTTCCGTCCTCGTCGATCGCCTCGACAGGATCGTCCGCGCCGGGATCCACACCGTCTTCTGTAATCTCTTCGGTCTCGTCCGTAGCCTCTGCTCCGGTTTCTTCCGCAGTCTCTGTAGTCTCTGCTTCCGTCACGGTAACCGTCTCCGGCTCCGTATCGACCGGTGCTTCGGACACTGCTTGACCGGTGCATCCGGAAAGTATGAGCATCATTGCAAGAAACAGCGCGCAAACACCTGTAAACCGGTGCATATTCTTCTTTTTCCGTGTCTTTTTCATCGTTCGTCCGTTAACCATCCTTCGGCTCCTTTTCCTTACTTCCGATCTTTTGCGGTCTACTCGGTTTGCCAAAGAAGATCAGATCCAAAAACCACACTTTTTTCATCAGCCATATACTCAAAAACGTGCACATGCTCATCACGAGGAATGCCGCAAGCACCCATAAAACAGCCGGCAGCGTAAACGGTGTGAGGGCACGGTCTCCGATCCCCAAAAGCCTGGCAAAACGGAAGTGAAGCACGTAAATCTCCAGCGTAAACCGGCCGATGAACGGAACAAGTTTCCACCTTGTCCCTTCATGCACCGTCATGGTGATCGCAAAAACGGCAAACGAACCGCAGAGCCCTGCAAGTTCCTGCAGCAAAAACTCGAACGTGGAGTGTGCCACGACCATATCAAACGCATAGACAAGATACAAAAATACCGCCATACACGCAGCCGAAAGCCTGAGATTCCACGCCTTTGTCTTTGCGGGATCCGCCACCTTCCCCGCCGCTTCTCTTTGACGAAGGAGCAAACCTCCCATGTAGAACACATAATATGACGGCAAATATTTTACCGTGAGTGCGGGACTTAAAAATGTATTCCCGCTATGCTGCTGTAACAAAAACGCCACACCGCCCAAGGCCATAACAGCACTTACGGCCAGCCACCGCAGGTTTTCCTTCGGACTGAGCACTTCACCGAGCAATGCCAAAACCGTGATGATCCAAAGTGTCATCAAAAACCAAAGCCCGCGATCGGTCGCAAACAATTGCAGTTTTAATTCTTCGATCGGATTCGTGATATGCGTAACAAGCATCCAGGAAAAAAACGGCAAAAGATACGAAAGGCTTCGCCTTCCAAACACCTTTAAAAATGCCTTTCCCCGCTCTTTTACGGAACCGGTAAACGGCTTGGAAAACCGCCCGGCCGTGTAGCCGCTGACCGCCATAAACAACGGCATCTGTACCGCAGCGATCGCATCATAAAAGTAAGGGTCCGCTAACCCGTTTAAAACGATGCAATGCCCCAGCATCACGATCCATATGGCGACGCCTTTTACCGCGTCGATCCGTTCATCTCTGCCACTATTCAAAGCGTTCCTCCCGCCAATATACTTCAAATGTCAGATCCGTATGCTCTCCGACGACCATATCTCCTTCCATCTTGCCGAAGGGATAGGCATCGTAAAGCCCGGTATCATAATATAAAAAGATCAGATCATTCGTACCGCTCTTCTTTGTCAGACGGATGGAATACGTACTTTCTTTTTCCGGCCGGACCGTATCCGAAAGCCAGATGGGATAAAAGACATTGCTCACCACCTCGGCACCTGCCAGATCATACGTTTCCAAAACCGCACCATCATCCGCAATGAGCATAACCTCATACACACTGTC
This sequence comes from Lachnospiraceae bacterium, assembly GCA_024690725.1. Taxonomy (GTDB): domain Bacteria; phylum Bacillota; class Clostridia; order Lachnospirales; family Lachnospiraceae; genus UBA2882. The sequence continues at coordinate 14,078 of JAILOQ010000076.1, read as the reverse complement.
GTTGTATTCCCCCTCGGGATTCTCCGCCATCAGCGCGATCGTTCCGAAGGCCTTATCCGTGGTAAAGCTCTGTGTGATCGTCTGCCCGTCCGTCAGCGCCACCGCGTCTCCCTTGATGTACAGATACTGATCGACGCTCATCACGACATCCACATAATCCGTCCGCACCACAGCCACGGTCCACACGATGATCGAAGCTACGGACAACAAGACACCGACGATCTTTACCGGCAATTTTATTTCCTTCCCGGACAAAGAACGTTCATACAAAGCCGGCAGTACCAAGGCAGGCATAACGCCGTTCGCAAAGGATATGCCGATGCTGTAGACCGTTCCCGCCTCCCAGATCATCTGAAACAGAAAGCTTCCCAGAAGCACCAGAGAAAAGAAGAGAAACGTCACGCGCATTGGCGGCCGTTCTTTTCCCGTGTCTTTGCAAAGTAAGAGATTTCCCAAAAACATGCAAAGCAGGGTGGCAAGATAAAAGGCCTGGTAGATGAGCATCACACCGTCCCGGTGCACACCGTATACCACATCCCAAAGCATACCGTAGGTCTCGCTCCGATTGCATTCCGCGATATACCCACCGCATCCGTCTCCGAAGGTCAATGCCAGTTTTTGCAGATATAATTTTGCAACATTCCCCGCACCGCGCTCGTTTAAGCGTTCCTTCAAAAGCTTCCAATCGGCCTCTTTTCGCTCGGCGGCCGTCGCAAAACTCATGGAATACGCTTCATCCGCAGGGGAGAAGGTTCCCGTATCCGAGAGTCCCATGGCAATCCAATGTACCGCCGGAAACTCCGTCTCTTTCTGATCGAAGGCGAGATAGCGCTTCGTGAAAATACTTAACACAAATAACAATATAACGGTCAGCACGAGAAATGCGACCAAAAACGCACCGCAGGCCGTACCCGCCGCCGTTTCCGTAGGATCCGGCACAGATTCCGTGTTCGTCTTCCCGGGGTCTGTCGCTGATGCGATCGATTCTGCAGACAGAGCTTCTTCCGATGTCAGAAGATGTACCGCTTGTTTTCGCTCTCGTTCTTTCTCCCGGTCTGCAAGAAATACGACGAGCCATGCGGCAATGGCTACGATGATCACGGTCGGGCGGATCCGATAGCCCACAGAAAAACAAAGCGCCGACAGGATCAGGGACAAGGCCATGCGCAGGACATGCTGCATCTGCCTTGCTTTTTCTAAGCCGTAGAAAAAGAAGACCACGAACCAGACCGCAAAGGGCATCGACAGCGTGTTGGTATAGAAGAACGGCATCCACACATACGTGAACGGATAAAACAGCATAAACGCCGAGAATAACGCCGCACGCGACGCTCCGGCATAGCGCTTTAACAAAAGGATCACGCCCAGGTAGGAAACGTCCGTCGCGATCACATTTACGATCTGGAGTACGAGGACACCGTTTTCAAAGTCTTTTTTCACGATACCCGCGAGGCGCAGAACCTTTAAGATCCAATGCGTCACGATCACGGGAAACGTATTGTTGGAGTAACGCGCAAAATAGCCCTGCAGATCCTCTGCACCGATCCCCTTCTGACTGAACAACGCCAAAGCTTCCGTATAAACGTTCAGCGCATCATAGCGGATCAGGGCGCGCGCATGGACCACATACACGCACTGAAGCACGAAGGTGATAAGAAGGATCGCAAGTGCAAGGAGAAAATTGCTCTTCTCTCCTTTTAAGGCATACCGCTTTCCGAGATGATAAAACAGGCCGCAAACGGCACATGCCGAAAGCAATAACAAAACCGTGCGGGGCCACACGGGCATATTCGCATATACGCTGCAATCCTGCGTCCACTGCGCGCTTCCCGAGAAAAGAACATACGCGGAAAACAGGACGCAAAGCCCTGCGATAAACGTCCATATTCCTCGTTGCATGCCGTTTAAAAACTTACTCATCCTTATCCTCGGTGCGTTTTGCATGGATCAAAAACCGGTAAAGACACGCCAGCAGGACGGAACCCACAATGCTGACAATGGCGGCAAGAAGCTGTAAAAAGACACCTTCCTGACAACCGAATACCGAAACCATGACCAGATGAAACATCTGCATAATAAAATAATGGTACAACAAGATCGTTAATGTATACCTCGCCGGTGTCGCAAGAGCTTTGGCAAGCGGCGTACATACTTTTTCCAGAACATACATCAGGAAGCAATGCACGATCACTGCGGCAATTGCGGCAAGCAAAGCCGCCATCACACTTTTTCCGAACATGCTCACGGAAATATTTACGGAACCGTTCAAGCAGGTAACGGAAATCGCAAGCACCGCAAGAAGCACGGTTACGATCACCGCCCTAAGCGGTTTTTCATACAGTTTTTCGAATATACGCTTTTCCCTCAGCAGATATCCGACGATAAAAAGCGACAGGGTAAAAGGTAAAATATCGATTCCCCACGGAAGAATAATGTTGGTGGCATAATGCCATACCACCATCGAAATACACATCAGTGCGATCAGAAACGCCACGACTTTACTGTTTCCTTTCATGCTGCGAAACAGCAATTCTCCCACGATCAATGTCAAAAACAGTGCAGGCAAAAACCAGGTCGGTGCATTGAGTGAGCGCATAAACATGATCTGTCGCCCGTTTTGCCCGATCCCCAAAAAAGCGATCTGCTCCGCGTCCTCCAAAAGCCGGTTTCTGGCATAGAGCACGCCGGCCAGATTCTGCATCAGATTCCTTACCGTAAACATTCCGGCAAATATCTCCTTTAACGTAAAGAATCCGACCAAAAGCAGATTTGCCGTAGCATAAGGAACCAGTAAGCGTATGGCTTTTCGCTTCACGAAGGTCGCATAGTTTTCCTGTTTTTGTTTATATGTATACCCCGCTAACAGGAAAAAGGCCGGCACATAAAATATGCCGCCCCAAAAATTCACTCCGGGCAGATATAAACCGCTATGATTCCAAACCACCACAAGGATCGCCACCACTTTGGCAGCATCCACAAAATAAAGTCTGCTGTCCTTTTTCTCCATACATACTCCAAAAAGACGGGGTTATTTACGTTCGAAGAACGCCCCCACTTTCTGTGACAGACGTATGCCCGGGACTTCCACCCACCTATGCATCACATAGGACAATCCGGCCGTCACGATAAAACTCAGAATAATATTGATCATTGCCAGCACGTGATAATTCATCTTATCCTTCAGAGCCAGATAGAACTGACAGGAAAACGTGCACAGCACCATGAAATGCAAAAGATAAAAATTATAACTGGACTTATTGAACCAGACAAAGCCTTTCCAGGAAAGCACTTTCTGCACGCCCTTAAGATGCAAAATCGCATATAACGTGATCGCCGCGCCGAGGATGTAAAATACAATGATCTTCAACGGGAAATACTGATAGATCGTTCCTTCCATACGCTCTCCGATCGGCGGGAAGGATCCCAAAAACAAACCGAAGATCAGCGCCGGGATCATCACGATCTTTTTCTTTGAAAGCCTTTCGATAAAGAGCGGCGGCTGATAGGTCAGATCACACACAACGGTTCCCAGGATAAAGGGCAGAAAATCATTTCGGATACAGATCACGGAAGCCACGGCATAAACGATGTAACGCGCTTTGCTTTCACCGACCAGCATAAGGATCGCCGCCATCAAAAGCGTACCGAAAAACTCATAGTAAATAAACCAGAGCGGACCGTTGTAATTGTTCTCTCCGGTCACAAAGCACCCCCACAATGCCTCTTTGATCGCCGCAAAGAGGTTGGGTGAAAAAGTATTGTAATTGCCGACAAATACTTCGGAACCCGCTAACACGCTTGCTTCGGCATTTCCGTAGGCACCGATCCACATCAAAAAGACGATCAGGAGATTCGTCACCAGGATCGGCAAAAACAAGCGGAAATATTTCTTGATCACACCGGTCTGCAAGGACTTCTTATCGCCCGTGATAAAAAACCGGTATCCGACAAAGAAACCGCTGAGCGTCATGAACATGCGCACGGCAAATTTTCCGCCGGCAATGATATTAAGCGGTGTGCTTCCGAAGATATACTCCAGACTCTGCGTATGAAATTGTTCCGGCAAAAGCGAATACTCTCCCGGATAAAAGAAATTGATAAAATGAAAATTGTAGATCATGATGGCAGCCAATACCTTAACACCATCAAGATAGTCTAACTTTTCAACCTGCTTCATACGTAACGTCCTTTGATCCTACATTTCGAGTGTCTTTAAATACTCAGCCAGAGCATCATGCCAATCCGCAAACATAAAATCGGTCGTCAACTTCAGCATGTAATTCTCCAGAATGGAATTCTTCGGACGGGGTGCCGGCGCATTGTATTCCTCTGTCGTGCAGCCCTTTACTCTCGTGTTCTTTCCGGCCATGCGGAAGATCTCTTCGGCAAATGTAGCCCAGTTGGTATCGCCTTCGCAGGTCGCATGGAAGAGTCCGTAATTGTCCGTCGGAAGCAGCGTTCCGATCGCCTTGGCAAGTTCGCAGGTGGAAGTCGGAGTTCCGAACTGGTCGTTTACCACCGTTACCTCATCGTGATCTGCGGATAAGCGAAGCATCGTTTTTACGAAATTCTTACCGTCTCCGTATAACCATGCGGTACGAAGAATGTAATAACGGTTTGCAAACTCTTTTACAAAGTTTTCACCCGCTAACTTTGTCTTTCCGTACATGCTGTCCGGGCCGACCGGATCGAACTCGATATACGGTCTCGCATCCTGCCCCTTCAATACATAATCCGTGGAGATCTGCACCATCTTGGCACCGGTTTCGGTTGCCGCGATCGCTAAGTTTCTGGGTCCGATGGCATTGATCTTATATGCCAGATCGGCCTCGGTCTCACAACGATCTACCGCCGTGTGTGCGGCGCAGTTTACGATCGCATAAGGCTTTACCTCTCTCGCGAGCGCCATGACCGCATCGATATTTGTGATGTCCAATTCTCCGACATCCGTATTCACCAGTTCAAATTCCGTACTGCCTGCGTAGTACTTGTTCATTTCGCGGCCCAGCTGACCGTTACAACCTGTGATAATCAGTTTCTTCATGTTTGCTTCCTCGCCTTTCTACCAAATGGTTCTTCCGCCGTCTAAGATCACCGTAGCACCCGTCATATAAGAGCTTGCGGAGGACAGCATATATAAGATCGTTGCCGGATACTCATCCGGTCGGCTCATTCTTCCCATCGGGATCAATTCACTGATCTTTTTAACAAATTCTTCGTTCTGCCCGTTGGACAGGGATGCGGGACATAAGGTGTTCACCCTCACACCGCTCTTTGCCCAATAAGTAGCAAGATATTTCGTCAGTCCCATGATCCCGTGTTTTACTACGGAATAGGACACGGGCTTTACCGTCTGTTCTTCTTCCGGAACACCCTCTTTTTTGTAGATGTTCTGGTTGGGACTGATCACACCGTAATCGGATGAGATATTGATGATCACACCTTTTTTTTGCTTTTCCATTTCGTAACCGAACACCTGACAGCAAAGAAATGCACCCGTAAGACCGACGCGCATATCATCTTCCCAGATATCCAAGGGAAGATTATGAAACCGCATCGCACCGAGATTCTTCGATCCGCCTTCCACCTTCGGATTGTTGGCCGCATTGTTGATCAGACCATCGATATGACCGTAGGTCGCAAGGAGTTTGTCACGGATCCCTTCCAGGCATTTCCGATCCGTGATGTCTGCCACAAAGGTCTCGATCTTTGCGGACGGATATTTCTCCGAAAACTCTTTTTTGCAAGCAGCGAGCGGCTCCTCAAACAGATCCAGAAGAACGGGAATTCCACCGCCCTCCAGTACCGCTTCCGTATGTCTTCTTCCGATCAGGCCTGCTGCCCCGGTAATGACGATCACCTGATCCGTGATCATAAACTGATCAAAAATCCCCACAGCTTTTTCCTCCCTCTGACATTGATTTTTTGATCGCAAGTGCCATCTTCAGACTCAACATTCCGTCCTCCAGCGAGATGGCCGGTTTCGATCCGCTCTTTGCGGCATCGACAAATAACTTCAATTCCTCGATGAACATATCATTTCTCTGAAACTCGGGGAATGCCATTTCCGTCGTAACATCACGTACCGTTTTCGTCACGGTGTTTTGGATCAGGTCCGCACGGATCTGTCCGTATTCACCCACCACCTTGATGAACCGGCTGGGAGGAGCCTGATAAAAATCGGCATGAAAGCTTACGGGTACTTCCTCACCCTCATCCGTCTTCATCCGAAGCAGCCCATCGCTGACATCTTCCACATCGATTCCGAGATTTCCGGTCGCACCGCCGAATGCAACGATCTCTTCCGGTTTTCCGAACAGGAATGTCAGATAATCCAGTTCATGGACCAGCTGGTTGGTCACGACACCGCCGCCCATATCCTTTCTGGCCATATAGGTGTCTTTGTAATCCTCATACGTATGCATCGTGGAAAGACGCTCTCCGACAACGCTTCGTACGCTTAAGATCTTCCCGAGTTCTTTTTCAGCGAGGCATTCCCGTATTGCCCGGATGCCCGGATGGAACCGGTTTTGATAGCCGACGAATACGGTTACGTTCTTCTCCTTTGCTTCCGCCAAAAGTTCGTTTACCCCCGTCAGATCATCGGAGATCGGCTTTTCCAAAAACACATGACAACCATGTGCCACTGCGGCACGCGCTACGTCGATGTGCATATTGGTTGGATTCGTTACAAAAACAAAATCCGGCTGCTCTGAAAGAGCTTCTTCCAAATCCGTAAACACACGGATCCCGAATTCCTCCTCCAGATTCACGCCGTCACGGATCTGCATCGTATCGGAAAATGTCCGCTGCAGCCTTCTGACACGGTAAGCCAGGATCTGAGCCTCCTCACCGTATACCCGCTTGATATTGCGCAAATGTCTCTGGCCGATACTGCCAAGTCCTACCATTAAGAATTTCATGCTTTCTCCCGCCTGTGAAACGTAATATATGCCCGTACGGTCCTTAACACCGTGATCAAAAATGCCGGGTGCACACCGTTTTCCCGAAGGGCTCTGACCCCCTCCGAAAAAGAACGTGCATAGGCTTTCAGACCGCCGCTCGAGGTCCCGCCGTAATACATCCTGACCAGTACCTTCGGTACATAAGCCAGCTTGAGATTTTTATCCTTTGTAATGCGAACGACATACTCATAATCTCCGGCGATACGGTAATCCGCTTTATAGAGCCCGTATGTATCAAAAACCTCCCGCTTTAAATAAAGCGTCGGATGAGCCGGCATCCAGCCCTTTCTCACATCCGCTACGGGTCCCATGTGGTAAAACCTTACCACGTTCCCTTTTTCATCCACGTAGGTCACATCACCGTGGACACCGTCCGCACCTTCTTTTTCCATTTGTGTGACCAGTTCGGATATGACGTTTTCATCCGCAAACCGGTCAAAGATCGTTCCGATCACATCACCGCTTGCCGCACGAATGCCTTTGTTGATCGCATCGTATATGCCAAGATCGGGTTCCGAGATAAAGCGAAGACTGCGCCCTTCCCGTGCAGTGAAGGATTGTTTGAATTCTTCCACAAATGCCGCTGTCTCTTCATCCATCCCACCGTCGACGATCACGTACTCGATGCACGGATAAGACTGTGCCATGAGGCCGTTTGCAACTTCCCGAAGATGGTCTGCATCCTTATATGTTGTCGTAATTACCGAAACTGTTTTCATATCATATAGTTAGCCTTAGCTAACTAATCTCCTTTTGCCAGTCTGTAGCAAAGCACGGAATAGATCACATCCCCGATCTGATCGTATCCGTCATCCGAAGGATGTACCCCCTGCGAAGGATACATGACGCCGATATCGCTGTGCGGATTCACGGCAAGCTCCACTCCTTCAAATCCATTCACCCGGTCAAAAGAGACCGAAGCGGGGATCAAAGTCACATATGGCTTTCCGCGAAACTCCTTATCGAGTGCCTCCGCAAGCGCGCCGATCATATGCGCCCTTCCGAGTGCCCATGTACCGTGAAAGCCCACGTATTTCGGATTGTTCTGCATCATGGCAAAACCGTCCTGGTAAGAGCAAAAGATCGGTTCCGTCACCAAGATCCTCACATCGGGATCCACGGAATGGATCTGCTCCACGATATTGGAAATGTCGCTTACGCTGTTTGCGGGATCTTGCGCCAATCCGTTGGTTCCGAGGAACACCTGCACAAACTTCGGCTCATATCCCGTCTGCTCCTTGTAATAGGCCCAGTCAAAGGATCCGGTCGCCGGATTCGTAAAGGAATTGGGGGAATCCAGTCCTGCCGAGGTTCCCGTCAGCATCTCCGCCGGCGTGATCCCGGGAATGGCTTCGTAGGCCACACCTTCCTCGCCCATCGTGCCCAGATGCGTAAGCCTCTCTCCGCTCTTTTGCCTCGTATATTCCAGCCAGTGCGTGCCGGCACTCAAACTGTCTCCGATCGTTACCATCGTAACCTCTTCTTCGGAACCGTTCGCCAGCATATCCTGTACCACATGGAGCGTACTCGACACCGTCAGGATCTCATTTTCGCTAAGATCAAACAGATGCATGGTCAATGGATAGTCCCCGACATTTTCTTCGGTCGCATACACATGGAACTTATCCGACATGCAATCTCCGATCTGGCAATCCCAGTAAACGTCATAATTATCCAGATTCACACCGGAGATGACGGTGTTGTTGTACACCTCCAGCGTCAGTCCCTGCGCCACATACAGATCTTTCGGAACGAAGGCATGCACCTTCACCTCCGTGAGTTTCCCGACCAGGGCATTGCTCGTATCTTCCAGCTGCGCCTGCATTTCGGTACTTTGCTTCTCCAATATCGAAACCTGTTCTTTCAGTTGCTCGTTATCCACTCTGAGTGCCCGGATCATCCACGCCTCCACCACACAGGCAGATGCGATGATCAAGGCCAAAAGCAATGATAAGATCCTCTTTTTCACGGCTCTTCTCCTTGTTTTTTCCGATTTCCCGTTTTCACCGCGGCCGTCTTGACCGCACACCTACTATTGTACTACAAAATCCCATAATTATAAAGGCGAAAGAAAGCGCAAGGCCAAAGGCCATAAGGCGCTTCGGGCGGGTATAACACTCCAGTCGCGTCTCACGAAACGCAAAGAGTAACGACCTTCCGTCAAGCACCTCGGTGCCGCCTGCGCCACGGCGCTTCAGTTCCCCGCCGTAATAGGGCGAAACCCCCGGCGCGCTGCAGGTCACAAACGAAAGTGTTTTACCCGCATCGCCTGCGATCTTTTCGATCTCGATCCGTGCTCTTCCCGTCTCAAGTGTCGTCGCAAAGGTATAATCCCCGATGCCGTTATAATCTTCCCCCGCCTCGATCGTTTCGCAAAGGACCATGGTATCCCCGAGAAAGAATCGCATCTCATAGACCGCATTGTTTTCGGCGCCGGCCGGATTCTTCCACTGCAAGATCAAATGATTTCCCACCTCGGAAAGCGTCATATCCTGTGTGAGCATCTCGCCGTCTCCGACTTCCGTCTCTTCAAATCCGACGATCTGGCTGCTTACGGGATGCTCATATTCCGTTTCTTTTTCCAAAAGGGCCGGGACATGCCCCAATACCGTTCCCCAGAAAAGAACGATCAGACACACGGAAATGACCGGCTCTATGTGGACGCTTCTTACGTATACTTCGTGCGCCGCACCTTCTTCCAGTCCGGCATATGCCGCTGCCGCGAAGATAAACAAAAACGGCAGATAGTAATTGCCCGCCGCTTCCCACAAAAGATAGAAGCAGACCGCCCCCAAAAACACATAGGCAAGGAACAAACTTTCGGACGGAACCCGCCCTTCTTTTTTCAGACGCCGCAAAGCTCTGAAAACAAAAAGCAAAAGTCCGAAGAACAAAAACACTTGGTATCCTTGCAAAAGAACGACTGTCGGATCCCGATGCATTCCATAGAGCGCCTCATACATCCCGTCCGAACGCACACCGTCCGATCGGAACGAAAGATACCCATGCGTCCCGTCGAAGAAAACGATCTCCATCTTATCCCGGGCCAAAGAAAGCACATCGTGCGCCGTCATGGCAGACCACTTTTCTGTAAGTCGCTTTTTCACCATTTCGCGTTTTTCTTCCTTCGTCGCAAACGAATTGGTATAGGCCTCGTCCTCCGCATTGTGCGTTCCGGGCGCCGTCAGACTCATCATGATCCAGTGCGAGGTCGGAAACGCCTTGTCTTCCGTATCAAGCCCCACGTAGGCGGAACTGATCGTATGCACGAAAAGCACCGTCACGATAAAACAGAACGGCACGCAAAGATCAAAAAGCTTCTTCCGTTTCGCAAAGAGCCACGCCAATACGGCTGCCAGCAAAAAGATGACCGCCGTCGGACGAAGTGCATAGGCCACGCCAAACAAAACGCCCGCCGCAATCCGGCAAATGACCTCTCCGTACTTGCGATCGGATCTGCGAAACAGCAAATAGGTCGCCGCCATGCAAAACGGGAACGAAACCGTGATCGTATAATAATACGTCACGCACAGATACAAAAACGGATTGCACAAAAGAAACAGCAAAATCCGCAGTTTCCTCCTGCCCGCTTCCTCTTTTCCCATCTCTTCCGTTTCTGCCTTCTCTGTTTCTGCCTTCTCTTTCCCGGACTCCTTGTTTTCTTTCCTGCGTTCCGCGCCATGCAACTCCCGCTCATTTCGGAAGGCGCACAAAAAACGCAGGGTGAAAAAACACCCCAGATCGATGCATATAAGATTCACAAGATCGAAAAGAACGTGCATGTGCACAGACGATACGCGAAACACCTCAGCCACGCGTATCAAAACAGCCGTCAGGCAAAGAAATGCATGTTGATTCGGGTAGATCTCGGCATAATGCAAAATGCCCGGATGCGTGATCTCCCCTTGTTTTACCAAAGAGCCCGCAGCGCCGATAACGTAGAGCGCATCCCACTTATAGGCATTCCCGGAGAAAAACACAAAGCAAAGCTGCACGGCTACCGCCAAAACACAGGCCAAAATCCCTATGTATCTTACATGGCGAAAAGGAATGGATTTTGTGAGAAAACAAAGTAAGCGCCACAGCAAAAACCAGCCTGCGGCGGCACCTGTAAAAAGAAGGGCCTGCATGCCCCGGCTCATCTGCGACAGGATCCACTCGTCGTCATGAAAGACAAAAACAGCGCCCACAACGAAAACAGCCGATACGGCGAGTGCCAAGATCAAACTGAGCTTTATGAGTATATGGATGAGGTCCGGCCTTGCAACCGTTTTATCGTTTTGCGGCATGCGCCGATCCCCCTGACAATTCTTCGTATAATTCGATATATCTGCCATAGCACGTTTTCTTATCGAAAGCTTCGGCACGCTTTCTGCAATCCTTCGGTGAAAACGCACCGTTTGCCGTACGGATCACAGCAGAAACCAGAGCGTCGTAATCGCCGCGCGCCACAGTGATCCCGCTCTTTTCATCCGCGATCTCTCCGCTTCCGCCCGTTTGATAGGTCACGACCGGTGTCCCGCAGGCAAGTGCTTCTATATTCGTGGTCGGCAGGTTATCCTCCAGCGTCGGATTCACGAATACCGCCGCCTGCCGGTAAGCATCCGCTAACTCTTCGATGTTGGCTGTGCGTCCGACAAGTTCCATTTTATCGCCGTGTTTTTTCTTTAGTTTCTTTTGCAAGCGCTTATCCACGCCGATCAACTTTACCCTATATCCGTCCGGGAGTCCTTCCGCAAGACGTTCAAAATACTGAAGTCCCTTTCGAAACTCCCAGATATTCGCAACACCCAGAATGTATTTCACGTTATCCCCAACAACCGACTCCTTCGGAGAAAACACGTCCAGATCGATCCCGTTCGGTATGACATGTACCGGATATTCGCGCAAAAACGACTCCTTAAGTTCGCCCGCAAGCCATGCGCTCGGTGTCACGATATGCAGATTCGGCACGCCGACAAATGCCTCGCGCTTTCTTGCGTAGGCATTCACCGTGTTATCTTTGAAGATCGCATATGGATAGGTTTTTGCATGCATCATGCAGGTATGACAGCCCGTCTTCCATTTCTCACAGGCCGCATAATCATAATAAGCGCAGTGTCCCGTAAACGGCCAGCAGTCATGCAGCGTCCACACCACGGGAATCCCCGCCTTTTTCAGAAACGAAAACAACATCTCCACCTGAAGATAGAATCCGTGGATGTTGTGCAGATGGATCAGATCCGGTTTCAGTTCGGTAATATACTGTAAAAACGCACGGGTTACTTCCGCGGAACCAAAGCCTGCCTCGCCCTGCAGAAAGTTCTTGCCGACGTGCAGATAAAAGTCCTTTTTGTTCCCGATGACTCTGCCCTTATACGCCTCGTCCCAGGGTTCTCTGCCGATGCCAAGATACGCCTCATGACCGGCGGCAGTGATCACATTATATAAATCCGTTGTGATCCTGCCCACGCTTCCGGGACGGATCACGGTATTGACCAATAAAATCTTCATAGTTACCCCAGGTTCACTTCATTCCTCAAGACTTCCTTCGTGCAAAACCGTTATCTGTGTTATAATAACGACAAATGCAATGAAATCGAGGTTTTCACTATGCTTATTTTACAGCCAATCGGTGGCTTATGCAACCGTATGCGATCCATAAACTCCGCCAAAGAACTTGCGAAAAAGCGCAACGAAACCCTGACGGTCATCTGGTTTGTCAATCCGGAACTCGGCTGCCGCTTTGAAGATATCTTCGCGCCCACAAAAGACTTTCGCATCATTACCATTCATTCCAAATGGAATCTGCGCAAACTCTTTTTGCAGTTCGTATGCACCGCCTTCGGAAGCTTTTTGGACAATACCGCGATCCGTGCACACAAGGGCGACGGAAACCTCGAGGAGGCCTTTGCCGCTTCCCTGAAAAAGAACACGTATATCGCAACCGAAGAACATTTCTACGAAAGTCATGACTACTCCTCGTTTGTCCCGAACGATACGGTAAACGAAAAGATTGAGAGCATGAAGGAAAAACTCGGGGAACATGCAGTCGGTGTCCATATAAGGCGTACCGACAACGGACCTGCGATCGGAAAAAGCTCCACCGACGCTTTTGTTTCCTCCATGGAAAAAGAAATTGCGCGTGAACCCCTGACACACTTTTATGTCGCAACCGACGATATGACCGAAGAAGAAAATCTGCGCAAGCTCTTTCCCGATCGGATCATTTCAAACGAAACAAGGGATTTAAGCAGAGATTCCGTAGCCGGTATCCGGGATGCCTGCGTGGATCTGTTTTCCCTCGCTTCCACCAATAAAATAATCGGCAGCTATTTTTCCTCCTTTACGGATATCGCTGCCGATATGCATCAAATTCCAAAGATTGTCGCGGGTGTCTAATACTCTGTCGAGATACGGACGCCCACATACCCTCTCCCGGGGGTATAGATTTGCGGCAAATAGCCCCATTCATCCAACGCGGGTGATACTGCCTTGTCGTAGTATTCCCTCGTTGTAAACAGTATTACGTCAAATCCTTCCGTTCCTTCTTCCAAATTCGGAAGAATATCCTCCATTCCGCCGTTTCGGCAAATATAATCTCCATACGCTTCGGCGACAAATACATCCTGCTGCGCCCAGTTTGTCATAACTTCTCCGTCTTCTTCGAGTGCACGATATACAGGCATGGACTTCGTGTCGTCGTTAAATACGGCCACCTCAATGATCGTCCGCTGGAATTCGTTGATCTGGTTTCCGCCTATCCCGTAATTATGAAAGATCAAAAGCAACCGAATGGAAAAGACCATGGCCGTTCCCATAACAAACAACCACATACCTTCTCTTACGAGTTTCGTCTGTTTTGCATCGTTTACCACAAGTCCGCAGACCACAGCAGAAGCAATGAGAAGCGCCGTAACAGCCGGATACTCATACCACAAAAGCTTTGTCCGCACCGCGGAAAATGCCAGTGCCGGCACCAAGATCCAAAGCGCAAATCCCAATACGTCACTGTTCTTCAAGGCCTTCAGGCCACCGTTCTTTCGTAACGCCAGCACCATGCCAAGAAGCAATAGAACGAGTGCAACAAGATACACCTGCAGTTCACCGCTCATCCTCCCCAGATAATAAGAA
>JAILOQ010000023.1 GCA_024690725.1 Lachnospiraceae bacterium | reverse complement strand
AGCCATCCGGTTCCGCTATACAGTTTTAAGAGATTACCAATATAGTTCATATTCTACCTCAGGCCCTACCACAACATGCCGATCAGGACATAGATAAGGACCAGTGCCAGATTCGGAAGCGCCGAAAGAACGTAGCTCCCGGCCCTCTTCCACTTTTTATAAAGCAGTCCGTAGACAAACGCAAAAGAAACCAAAAGACAGGGCGCGATCACCGCCCCGGTAAAGGAACAAAGGCAACATACCGTCATCGTAAGCAACGTCAAAACCATACATTCTTTCCTTTTAGGAAGTCCAAAAACCACACGAACAAAAGCGGAAGCAAGATGGAACAGACAATGGCCTTCCCCTGCCAGATCCGTAACAAAAGAACCGCTCCCGGCGTACGCGTTGTCACAAAACTCATGGCATGAACCACAGCTAAGAAGCATAAAAATAATAGTCTCTCACGACCTTTATCAAAAAGCCTTACGGCCAGCATGGAATATATGAGATAAGCAATCAAGATCAAAAACGGTGGCAATATCGTATGTGCCAAGATCACAGGAGATACATGAAAGATCTGCCCCAAGGACGCATACACAATCGATAAGGGGGAGAGCACATAGTCTTTGACCTGCGTGAAGTTCACATCTCCTCCCATATACGGATCGACCGTAAATAGAGAGTTTGTCTCAAACGCCGCCGTGGCATTCCCCAGATACATCGCATCATCCGCATCCAAATGCGTTCCAAACACAAAGAACGAAATCTGTACGGCGATCACGATGAGCAAAAACACCGCAAGAAATACCGTCACAACGTCGCGCTCCTTCCACGCCTTCTTAACGTCCTCTATAAGTCCGCATCCAAACCTTTTAGTACTTCCTTCCGGCTGCGGCGCCAAGTGCTTTCGGCCAAGCCTTATGTAAAGAGCAGAGAGCACCACGCCAAAAAACAGCCACAATCCGGTGACTGTCCAAAGACTGCCTCCCGCAAATGTGACCGGGACGCAGATCAATTCAAATATGGCACATAAGATCAAACCGATTTCCAACGCCATAACTAACCATCCGTACAATAAAATTGTGGGCAGTGATCGCTCACTGTCCACAATTATTTTACATCATTTCACGAAAACAGAAAAGTCTGCTTACTTATCACGGGTAATACCGTATTTCTTACACAGGTTATCAAACTCTGTGGAACCTACGAAACCATTGAAGACATCTTCTCTCGAAGCGCCTCCGTTAAGTCTTCCTACCCAGTCAGCCTTTCCTGCGGCATCCGAAGCGCGTCCGAAGAAAGCCTTGTATAAGTACTCTACATAGTCTTCGTTGCTAAAGCCTCTGTTCTGGAACTCTTTGGAGAAAATAAAGCCGAAGGATACATCACGTCCGCTTCTCTCATGTGCCCAAAGCTTTCCGGTCCAGTCTGCAAGACCTGCATCATCCGGATCACGATCCAGGCATACATTGTAAAGTCTTGTAACGAAAGCGGTTACACCATCCGTCGTGCCGCAGACCGTGCACTTTCCTGTAGGAACCGTGCCGTATTGCGGGATGTCGAGTGGATCTCCCTTCTGAATGCCGTATTCATTACAGATATTGTTAAACTCGTCACTCTGCGAGAAACCATTGAATACTTCTTCTCTGGTTGATCCGCTTTCGAGCTTTCCAACCCAGTATTCCAAACCGCCCTGATCGTATTCACGACCCATGATCGCTTTATATAACTGCTTTACGAAGCAGGTGTTGCAAAGGTTTTTATTCTTAAACTCCTGGCTGAATACGAAACCGGCCGCCGCCGTCGTACCTGTTACCTGCCCGTTATTCAATCTGGATACCCAGTCGTTCTTACCCGCGCTATCCGGCAAACGATCGAAACAAACCGAATACAAACGTGTCACGAATCCGTCCACACCGGTCTCCACAATGCTAAGAGAACTGTAATCCACCCACATCGCAGGACGGATACCTGTGATCGTGTTATTGAACGTCATACCGTCTTTATGTACATAACCGAGATAATCGACGTATTCTGCCTCATATCCGTACATACCGGTTCCGCGCAACCACCAATAGGAGGTACTGCCAAAATGAGAATTGTTATCCGACGTACTGTCCGGATTGGAAATTGCGGAATCCTTCGAAGAATTATTGTACGCAGCCGTTGTTAACTTCGCCGCCGCATCCTCTTCGTAAGGGAAATACTTTCTCACTTCCGCTTCGCTTAAGAGGAATATCTTATCTGAGGTATTTGCACCTCCGCTCGTTCCGTATCTGCTGTTTGCAGGGGTCGATACACTTGTTGTGGAAATCTTGCCCTGTTGTGCACTCGAAAACGCACTGCTTAAGAACGTCCCGTTTAACCAGGTACGGATCTCACTCGTTGCCCAATCCTTATTGTTACTGGTCGTATCAAAAAGCTTGATCTCCAAGATCCGCTTGCTGACTACAAGCGCCTTACTGCCACTTGTCTCAAGGATCAGCCACTCAATATCACTGCCGTTATAATTACCGAACTTTGCAACCGTCTTCGGTGTATAAGCCGTACTTGCATCCGGGCTGCCGCTTCCCTGACAGGTAAGAGGCGCCGTGGTCAGATTTCCGTTTCCGGTTCCCTTTCGGATGGCATTCCACTGTGCCTGGGAGCCATGGTAGGTTACGCCCTGGAAGGAGATTCCGTCAAATGCATTTTCACCGATGTATTTTACCTTCTCGCCAAAGGTGATAAACCCGATCGTTCCGCACTTTTGGAACGCACCGCGTCCGATATACCCGTTCGGTACCGTAAGATCGCCGAGCGGACAGTAACGGAAGCAGTAGCAGCCGTAATAATCAATACTGGACGGGAAAGAACTCAACCCAAGCCCCGTACAGCTTTCAAATGCGTATCCGCCGATCTTTGTAAGACTCGATGTCGGAAAATTCAATGTCTTTATACCACGGCACTGATAGAACGCATACTCACCGACTTCCTGTACGCCATCGGAAAGCGTCACGCTCGTAATGGACTCCGCATTGATAAACGCATAATCCGGAACCTTCGTGACACTACCGGGCACTGTTACGGAGGTAACCTCCGAACCGTTTAAGTATAAATGATGGGCCTTTTCCAACGGATTGGAAAGAATGCCGCCAAAGTAAATATTGCACCACGCCGTCATATCGGAAATGTTTACGGACTGCAAATTATTACAATCCTCAAAAGCGCTGATTCCCATGTCTTTAACACTGCTTCCGATCGTAACACTTGTCAAAGAGGTACAACGGATAAATGCCGATTCCCCGATCTTTTCCGCATTGATCGTAGCTGACTGTAATCCGGTACAATCCGCAAAGGCCGCAAAACCGATACCCCTTACATTCGCAGGAATCGTCACGGACGTAAGTGCCGTCATTCCGTCAAACGCATGCTGCCCGATATAGGTAATACCGCTTCCGATATTGATCGTTGTGATACTTCCGCGGTAATCATACCAAGGCTGCACATATGGATGTCCGGGCGCATTCCATGTGATCAGATCCGTCATTGCACCACTTCCGTCAATGGTAAGCGTCGAACCCGAGATACTCCAAGTCACGGAACAATCCACGATAGTTCCGCCGGCTTCCACATCGAGATCCGCATACTCGGTTGCCAGATTGTCATCTGTCACCTTGTCAACTTCATCATCATCGACAGTTTTTGTCTCTGCTGTCTTTGCCTTGGCATCCGTAACCGTCTCCTCCTGCTTCGTCGCAGAATTTTCGGAGACCGTCTCATTAGGCGCCGCCATCGCTGTCATCGGTGCGATCAAGGCAGCGGATAAGACAAATGCAAGTGCTGTGCTTAGTCCCTTTACCTTCATTTTCAAATCCTCCTTTTAAGTTCAAAAACTCTCCGTTATTATACCATAAATATGTCAAATGCAAAAGCAATCTAATCTCCGATATAGAATAGTTGTAAGCACAGATCTCTGGGGTCTAAATTGACGCCTGTTTCTTTCGGATTAAAGTATGTATTACAGGAAAGTCTTACCCTATAGATACCTTCCTCCGCTTCCTTTACCGGTATTGTCACCTGCGTCTGTCCATCGATCATAGGAAAATCCGAAACATATGTGTCATTCACATAGATTTCCAATTTCGGCTCCACCTCGGGCAACTGCTTCTTGAAATCCTTTAAGTGGGTAGACAGATCGATCGTCAATCCCTTTTTCGCCACTTCGTCATTTTGGATCGTTATCTCGGTTTCCTGCGAGCACCAAACACACTCTGCAGGTTCGTATTCCAAAAGACCGGAATTAACCGAAAAATCATCGTTTGCCGGGCAAAACACTTCATCCAATACCCCTTCATATCGATCCGCCGCCGGCATCCAACGATTATCCTTCATGCTATACGCATACACACCCGTCAGCTCATGATCCAAAAACCAATCAAAGACCGCTCCTTCATATGCATCCAAAAATACATTTTCAATTCCATGCCACCCAACGGGTTCCTGACCGGAATACCCGTTGATCGTTTTTAAGTCATAACAGGTTGCAAGCGCATATGCAAACAACTGATTATAAACAATATCCGCATTCTGATTATCCTCCCAAACATGCACAGGATCCGTGATATAGAAACATGTCATACCGGCAGGAGCTTCAGATATTCCCTCTAACGCTTCACATTCCTCATCCAGTTTCCATTCGGAACAAACACCTTCTTTTTCGATGTTTGCGACAAATATCAGTATTACCGCAACCAACGCCCATGCAAAGCTTTTCTTTGATTCAGTCGGCTTCCAAAGAGCATCGGCATATTTTGCCACAGAAACCGCCATCGGAAAAGAAAGCCACAGCCAATATCGGGCGATCGCGCGAACAGATGTCGCAAAGGGAACGATACGATATGCTATCCGCCACAAATGAAAGTTTGTCACATCAAAACGCATTACCAGTACCAACGAGCAAAGAACGGTAGGGATCAATGCCACAAGCAATACTTCATCATATCCTCTTTCCGGCTCCCTCTTATCATCTTTACGCTTTGCAAAACGAAGAAAAAAACATACCGCAGCCAAAACCCAAAAGATAAGATAAAAAACAGAAAACCCTTCGGCCAACTCCGGTGTCAATGCTTTTTCTTCCAGGCCGAGCCTCTCCACCAAAGGACCTTGTAACAGATTCTCACTCGAAACATTGATCAGATCCTTTACGGTCGGCTGATACACCCATACATCCCCAATGCTGTATCCGCTGGCCGATCGCAATACCGGAAGATAAATGCGCAAAAACGGAAGATAGAGAAGTACAAGCCAGGCGATATATACAACCGGATGCCACGAAAGAAACCGCAGTTTTTCCCACAAAAGTTTTAAAAACGGCTTTCTCCAAAGAAGCAGACACAACCAATACATTCCCAGCATCGTTAAAACAAACAGACCGGTAAAGTATGCGACGTACCAAGAGGTATACGTGATCCCCGCAAACCATGCGATCGCCAAAATCGCATAAAGATCACGCTTTTTATGGTCTTCAAATGTACGAAAGAAGCAAATGAACAAGATCAAAAGAAGCGGCAAAAAACTGATCGCAAGAAGCTGTGTATGTACAAGGTTCCTTGCAAAAGATGAAGAAAAAGAAAATGCAAACGTAGAAAACAGGGCCCACATAGGATGTAGGCGAAGCGTACGTCTGCATAACATATACATGCTCGCCGTGCCGAAGGCATGGACGAGCATCAAGGTATACTTATAAGCTAAAAACAAATTCAAACCCAAGGCGCGAAAGATGCAATATATGGGCGCAAATAACAAAAACAGATCGGTATAGCCCAAAACATCTTTTGCGGGATAGAACATGGAAAGTTCAGAAAAACCCTCCTTGCCGCATAATGCCCGAAACCAGTGTTCCGTCAAAAGATTGGTGAGTTTCCCGTCTCCGGTGTCTGAAATCAACGCATTATGAGAAAGTACATTTCGAAAAAAGAAAAGTTCACAGAAGAAGAGTACAAATACTGCAATCCAAAGTTCATATCTTTTCCAATCGAATTTCTTAGCCATGTCCTAACTCATTTCTGCTATCATATCTTCCAATGTCTTACGAAGCGGAATCTCCGGCTGCCAGCCAAGTTCTCCGGAAATCTTATCATGCGATCCGATCATCGCACGGTTATCATCCGGCCGGACAAAGGCGGGATTCACACGATTCGTTACCTTGATCCCCACAATGTCCGAAATCGATGCAATGATCTCGGATAAAGGCTGTCCCTTTCCGGAACAGATATTATATACTTCTCCGGCGCGTCCTCTGGTTAAGAGCATATCGTATGCCCGCACCACATCTCTGACATCCACAAAATCGCGAACGATCGTCGTATCTCCGGTTTCGATCTCTCCGGCCGAAGCACCCGCTGCCTTCAGATTTAATACCCTCCTTGCAAAGCTCGGTACCACAAATCGTTCATCCTGCCATGGTCCGATGTGATTAAAGGAACGCGTCAGAATGATCTGCATATCAAAATTATCGGCAAAAACCTTCGAGAGCATCTCCTGCGAGACACGTGCCACCGCATATGGACTTACCGGTACCAGCGGTCGATCCTCCCGTAAAGGAAGACTCTCCGGGGTCACATTTCCGTATTCTTCGGAAGATCCCACCGAAAGCACTCTGCAGTTCTTCAAACCGATCTCCTTTAACGCCGTTGTGACGTTTAAGAAGATATTCGTATTGTTCACAAAGCACTCTTCCGGATGCTGCCAGCTGTAGGCAACGGAACTAAACGATGCCAAATGCAGAATATAATCCGGCTTAAAATATGCGAGTACCACCTTCAGCTCGTCATAATTCAATAGATTAACGACCTGAAAACTGATACGAAGCCTGTCCTCATACACAGACAGTTCAAAAGCAGGCGGACGGATATCCACACCGCACACCTCGATCTCTTCGTTAAGACTATGCAGATAATTCAAGAAATGTCTTCCGACAAAGCCGGAAAACCCTGTGATCAAATATTTTTTCATTACAGTTTGTTATATGCGATCTCTTTTTCTACGAGTTTCAAGTCATTCTTTACCATGCGCTCCACGAGCTCATCAAACGGGATCTCTCTCTTCCAGCCAAGCGTCTTTTCTGCCTTTGCGGGATCACCGATCAAAATATCCACCTCTGCGGGACGGAAGAAATCGGGATTTACCTTAACGACCACCTTACCGGTTGCCTTATCGGTACCGATCTCATCAACACCCGTACCGGAAAACTCCACTTCCATGCCTGCCTTTGCAAAAGCCGTCTGCACAAACTCACGAACGGTTCTCGTTTC